>NZ_JACOOP010000021.1:0-58878 GCF_014287725.1 Clostridium sp. NSJ-49
TCAATTTTATTGTAGGTTTGTTTACCATACAATAAAAAATTCAAACTTATATAATTTTCAAAGAGCGAGCAATTCTATGAAAAATCAAGCTATTTTTTCATATCAACTTAACAGATTCTTAAGTTACTTTTATTTATTGTAATATACCCCTAATCAATAATCAACGAAAATAATATACTAAAAAGCAAAATAATAAATATTATCAATAGAGATATAAGCGTTGGTATAACTATATTAAAATATAAAATAATTAACTTAATACCAGTAAACATTAAAATAAATCCTACTCCATATCTCATACATTTAAACATCGAATCAAGTTTTACAAGTAAAAAATATAAACTTCTTAAACCTAAAATCGCTAAAATATTTGAACTATAAACTATTAATGGATTGGTAGTTATAGAAAAAATTGCTGGAATGGAATCTAGAGCAAATATAATGTCAGAACTCTCTATTAAAATCAAAATTAGCATTAATGGTGTTGCCAAAAGATGCCCATTTATTCTTACAAAAAACTTTTGACCGTATATTTTATTAGTTACTGGTATTATTTTTTGAATAAATCTCATAAAAAGATTACTTTTAAATTCTTCTGTTTCATTATGATTGGTAAATAGCTTAATGCTGCTTATTACAAGAATAAATCCAAAAATATATAGTAACCAGTGAAATCTATTTACTACAGCAATTCCTAAAAATATGAATATAAATCTTAATATCATTGCCCCAAATATACCGTAAGCTAAAACTCTATGTTGATAATTAATTGGAATTCCGAAGCTTGAAAATATAACAAGGAATAAAAATAAGTTATCTACACTTAAACTTAATTCGATAACATACCCACCTAAAAATTCTAATGCATCACCTGCTCCATATAGATAATAAATAATAATATTTACTGCTATAGCAAGACTAACCCAAAACAAAAAATTTCTTAAAGCACTTCTAGTATACAACATAACTCTCCTTATAAATTACTACAAGTTATTTATATGTGATTTGAGTTAAATATATATCTACAACATAATATTATTATTTTAAATACATAAACGCCAGAAATACTTTAATTGTATTTCTGGCGTAATATAATTATTTTTGTGTCATTTTAACTACTAGTTTTGCTAACACATGCTTATCATGTTGATTTCCTACATCCCAAAGTTCTTTCAGTAATCTTTCTTCATCATTTGCAGGTTCAACATGATTAGCTAGAAAACCTCCAACTTTTTCAGCTATATTATTTATACTATTATTTGATAGTCCAATATTTTCTCCTAAATCCACAGCTTTCCCTAGAGCCTCTTTCCAGTTATTCCATTCATTTGAATTATCCATGTGTTACCCTCCTAAAACTTTATAAGTTTAGTATTATCCTTATAAAAAATACTATTCAGTTTAGAATTGCATTTAATTTAAAATTCTAATGTATAAGTTTTCCTGAATCACTAACATGAATCAACTCTTCTGGATAAGGCATAAAAAAACTTTGGTTTAGTAAATACTCTAAATCAAATCTTACTATGTATCCCTTTACTAAATATAAAGGCACTGAAAAAGGAACTAAGCCCTTCTTATATTTATCTATTGTATTCCAAATAAACTGCATTTCGTCCTGCGTAATATTATCTTTAAAACTATCAACAGATTTTAATAATACATTTATATTTGATGTATATCTTGGAGCTCTCTCTAATAATTTATTAAGATATTTTTCATATTCAATAAATACAGTGTTACTATTAAAAGATTCATCATTATAGATTAACGAATCTAATAATTTTGAGTACTTTTGACTATAAGCTAAAAATAATAGTGTATTTTGCAAATGAAAGTTTCTTAACATATCTTTATCATTACTTTTTTTAGCATTCCTAAAATTAGCTAATACAAATATTCTAGTTAAAAAATGTTCTCTAATTTTAAAGTTTGTTAGTCTTCCTTCATCTTCAATTATTATATTAGGATATTTATTACTTACTTTTTGAACAAAAATTCCTTTTCCTTTTCTAATAGCAGCCCCTTTATCTACTGACGTATATATCTTAGCATCTTTTAATCCACATGTTGGAGATTTATTTTTTAAAATAAATCCATCAACATCTCCTAAATCAGTCAAAAACTTTTCTATAAAATCACATAATTTCCCTGTAACGTCTTCTCCTGTTTTTGATACAACTATCTCTAATTTATCATTTTTTTGAACTATTCTTAAAATATCCCTTGGAGTAGATAACCCTGAATCTGACTCTGGGCACACTGTTATAAATTTTACATATTTTTTTAAATTTTCTATAAAACTATTATTTTCAATTCCACCATTATATCTACAAGCATCAAAGCCTAAACATTTACTAACAACTAATATTGGCTTAACATCATAAGTCATAGAAATCTTCCTTCCTACATAGTTCTTATGATATTTTCTGTAGTTTAATGCTTATTTATTCAACATAAGGTTGTTTCTATAATTATTCAACTTGTTTTAATAATCTCTTTATTAGATCCATTGCTTTTCTTTCACCTAATTCTTCATGAACTATAACTATTATAGCTTTCACATCATTATCTGATGGATCCCATTTATAAGCTTGAAATTTTACTATTGCATCTTCAGGTAAATATTCTTCTATTTCATATCCTATTTCTTCAGATATAGTCATATACTCTTCAAATAATGTATCTTCATCTAGGTCTTCTATTTTATAATTTTCTGATATAACTTCATTTAATTCTGATATATCTATACTTAAATTTAAAGCAACTATATCTTCTCTTTTTGAACCTTTGCTCATGTCCTTTATTACTTTAAACTCCGTATTTTCTTCTATTACATTTATAAAATCTTTACTATCAACAACTCTATTTCCAAATGCAATATACATTTTAATTCCTCCTAAGTATTATTATTTTATTGTTATATTATTACTTTTTGGGAATAGACTATCGTAAAATTTGTCAAACCCATCATCATTAATCATTACTTCTTCACTATCATTCACATAAAACTTACTCATAGTATTTACTATTAGATCAAATTTTTTTAAGTTATTCTCTTCAAGTAAAACTGTATATAAATATGCTAAATGATCATCCATATATTTTTGGATTACTTTTAAATCTTCTTCTGACAATTTATTATCTTTTAACATTTCTTTTATTGGACCATTCTTAAAAGCAAAATATGTTGATGCCTTTGCTATTTTTGCAATATAGTCTTTTGGTACTCTATCTGTCATTATATAAAACTCCCTAACTTATCTAATTTATTTTATATATTATTATATTCATCTTCTTTAAAGCCAACTAAAACCGTATCATCTTTAATTAATATTGGTCTTTTAACAAGCATCCCATTTGTTGCTAGTAATTCTATTTTTTCTTCATCTGTCATAGATTTAAGCTTATCTTTTAATGCCATCTCTTTATATAGTTTACCTGATGTATTAAAGAATTTTTTTACTTCTAAATTACTTTGCTTTATCCACCTTGTTAATTCTTCTTTAGTTGGATTCTCTTCAACTATATGTCTTTCGACAAAGTCAATATTATTGTTTTGTAAATTTTTTTTAGCTTTTATACAAGTTGTGCATTTAGGATAAGATATAAATAATGTCATAATTTCAATCTCCAATCTTTAGTTTTTTAATAATTTTATCATACTTGTCTATTTATGATAAGTAAAATTTAATTTATCTTCGTACTTTTTTAATATTTTCATCTAACTTTGTGTATAATTAATACTATAAACTATGTGGAGGGATATTATGAATTATGCTTTAATTCAAAATCTAATAAACATAAATGATTATACTACTGCAGAACTTTTATTAAAAAGTAATCCATGTAACGATTCAATTTGGCATTATTTGTATAGCAAAGTACTGCTTTCAAAACAATGGTTTGATGAAGCGTTAAATCATCTTAAAATTGCTAATGATTTATCTCCAAATAATTCAATATATAAAGATGATTTAGTTAATTTCTTTGGAAGAGGAAAACGTTATAGCGATGATTACAATAGATCCGGATACAGACACCATAATAGAGGCTGTTCTTGCTGTTGTTGTGATGATTGCTGTTGTGATTGTAATTTTAGTTGCTGCGATTTAATTTGTTTAGATACATGTTGTGAATGTATGGGCGGTGATTTAATAGACTGTATTTAAAAATATATATCATAAAAGATAGGTAATTTTTTAAAAGTGACAAAAGGCGAAGATTTATTAATCTTTAATCGCTATTTGTCACTTTTAAATTACTATTAACTCTTATTTACCAGTTTAAAAAATTCGCTTATTATATACACTTTTTTAAACTTATATCTTCCTATTTTACACATTTTATTATTTCAAATATTAAATATTTATATAAAAATTTGATTCATTCATTCAATCACTCTTTCTTTAACTTAAGAATATATTATAATAATTCAATAGTTAATAAAGGAGCTATATATATATGAATCCTTATAAGGTTTTAGGTATTAGACCTAATGCATCTAAAGATGAAATTGAAGTTGCTTACAAAAATATAATAGAATCTAATAACCTTAATGCTAATTCAGATAATCCGGTAGAATTTTTAACCGAAGAAAAGCTTTCAAAAGTTAATGAGGCCTTTCATACATTAACAAATGATATAAAATTAAAAGAAATAAGAGATTTAATAGAATCTGAACAATTCCTTGCTGCTGAAACAGAGTTAAATTTAATTACTGATAAAAAAAATGCAGAATGGAATTATTTAAAAGGCTTTGTTTTATTAAAAAAAGGTTGGTTCAGTGCTGGTGTTAATCATTTAAAAACTGCTGTAGAATTAAATCCAGATAATGATGAATATCAAGAAACTATGCGCCTATTAACAAGAAAAATATCTCAAATTAGAGCCAATTACGCTAGAGTAGCTGCACAAAATAATTCTCAAAATGATATGGATCTCTGCGGTGGTGGAGCTGGACAAGGAATGGGTAATGGTGGAGACATGTGTGGAGGTAATCAAGCTAATGCCGCTAATATACTAAATAATATGGCAGGTGGCGCAAATCCTCTAGCAGGTGGTGGAAATCCTTTAGCTGGAGGTGGTAATATGCAAAACGGAAATCCACTTCAAAGTATGTTAATGCAAAACTTAATGTCACCAAATAATATGAATATGTGTGGCAATGGCGGTGGCGGTATGTGCTAATTTCTAACTAAAGGAGCATCTTAATGTTTGGATATATTACACCATTAAAAATTGAGCTTAAGGTAAAAGAATTTGAATACTTTCGTAGCTACTACCATGGTTTATGTTATTCAATAAAAAATAACTTTGGGAATATACCAAGATTAACTTTGAACTACGATATGACTTTTATTGGTTTTATATTAGAAGGGTTGAGTAATGAATCCATTATTATTGAGAATAAACGATGTATTAAGCATCCTACTTATGATATTCAAGTAATAAAAGATACAAATGCATTAAAATATGCTGCAAATTTAAGTGTTACTTTTTTTGATTATAAGCTAAAAGATAATATTAATGATGATAATAATAAGAAAAGCAAAGTTTTTAATATCTTTCTATCTCCATATAGTAAAAAGGCAGAGTTAAATTATGCTGATATTAATAAAATTATAAAAACTAATCTAGTTACTTTATCAAGTATGGAAATAAATAAAAATTTTGATACCTTTGACGAAGTTTGTCATCCTTTTAGTGATATAATGGCTTCTATTCTTAAAAATTATCCTCATACCCTTTATAACGATTCTTCTACCTTAAGGGAGATGTTATATAAATTAGGATATTATATCGGTAAATATATTTATCTTATGGATGCTTTTGATGACTTAGAGGACGATATTTTATCTAATCAATTTAATCCACTTATAGTAATTCATAAATTAAATAAAGAAAACTATAAGGATAATCTTGAAAATATAATAGCTGAAATGGATTTTTTGATTTTAAGTTGTATATCATATTGCAAGGATATTCTTGATTCAATTCCTCTTATAAAGCATAAAGAAATATTAGAGAACATTGTTACCTTAGGAATGCCTAATGAGTTTTACAAAATATGCAATGAAATGTACAAAAAAATACCTCCTAAATAATAGGAGGTATTTTTCTTATTTTTGATAGGCAATTATATCTTTTTTACTATCTTCTATGATATTTTCATCTTTATCTAATTCATATATATTAGTAACTGTAACTTTATTTATTTCACCATCTAATTCTGTGATTCTAGCTAAGAAATAACTATTTACTTTTTTATCTAACATTGTTGGTTCATCCATAGTTGTTACATATTTCCCTGTTGATGTTTCAACAATTATTTCACATTTATTAGCTTCTGATCCAAACATAAATTTATTTTTAGAATCATTATAAACTTTAACTCTTAATATACCGCCTTCAAACAATTTAATATTTTTAGCTAAATTTAGAGTTAATTCACCTTTATTGTACATAGGAATATCAAAATTTTCACATGCTATAATCCCGTCTGGAGATATAGCCCATCCATCTTCTTCTTTTATTAGCGCATACTCATAGTCAGTAGTAGTCTCTTCATCATTAGCTTTTGAAGTTATTTTTATAGTAGCTCTTTTTATTGTGTCACTATAATCTTCCATACTAACTAACTCAGAATTTACTATTTCATATTCTTTTTTAGATTTCTCTAATATTTTTTCAATTGTAGATAAATCATATCCTGTTGAATCTACATATACATCTGAATATAATTTCACCATTTCACTTACATTTTTTTCTTGATTATCTTTAATAAATGTTTCTACTAATTCTTCTGGAGTTCCTAATCTAACAGGTTCTACTTCAGCTTTAGCACCACACCCTACTAAAGATAAGCTGACTAATCCTGCTACCAATAATATTTTTAAAAACCTTTTACCTTTAAACATTTTCATTCTCCTTTGTAAAATATGTTTTATTATTCTTACTTATTATAAATCAATTTCCTACCATTATAAATATTTTTTTCTAAAATTAATAAAAGATTCATTAATTTTAATGAATCTTTTATTAATACTTAATTTATTATAAACCAAATTTTTCATGCAATAAATTCATAGCTTGTGCTAATTTGCTTGTATAAATTAAACACCAGATAGTTATATTAGAATCTGTAGTTTGAAGTACTTCAATATTATTTTCTGTTAAAGTATTAATTATTTTAGCCATCACTCCAGGTACTCCAGTCATTCCGCTTCCAACTATTGCAATAGTACTGCAGCCTTCAACTGTAGTAAAGTTTATATTAGCTTTAGTTAATACTTGATTTAATTTTTCTTTTTCATCTGCATTTATTGTGAAAATTTGATGAGCTGGAAAAATATTGATTAAATCTAAACTAATATTATTTTTTGCTAGACTATCTAATAAACTTCTATATGCTGCATGATTTGGATTTTCTGATAATCTTACTCTTACCTGAATTCTATTATCTAAATGAGTAATTCCAGTTATAAAGCGCTTATTTTCCTCTGAAACGTCTCTAATAATTAAGGTTCCTTTACTATCTGACATAGTGTTTTTTATTATAAGTGGTATATTAGCTTTTTTAGCTAAGTCTACAGCTTTAGGATGAATAACTTTAGCACCTTGATCGGCCAATTGATAAACTTCATTATAAGTTACTTCGTCTATTAACGACACATCATCTACTAATCTTGGATCTGCTGTCATAATTCCGTCAACATCTGTATAAATTTCAATCTCTTTTGCCTTTAAAGCTACCCCTAGAATACACGCTGAAGTATCACTTCCTCCACGGCCTAACGTTGTGATTAAGCCATCTTTAGTAATACCTTGGAATCCTGTTACTACTGGAACTATTCCATTTTTCACAAGTTCTAAAACTTTACTTGGATCTGTATTAATAAAGCTAGCATTAGTAAAATTATCGTCAGTTAATATACCAGCTTGGCCACCTGTCAATGGAGCAGCTTTTATTCCGTAATTATAAAGAGTATTACATACAACAACCGAACTAATTATTTCCCCACAACTCATTAATAAATCTTGAGCATTTTTATTATCACTCATAAACTTTTTTCCTACAAGTGATAATAGTGTATCAGTTGAATATGGATCACCTTTTCTCCCCATGGCAGATACTACAACAACAGGACTCATTCCGTTATCAATAGCAGCTTTAACTTTAGTAGCTAATTGTTTTCTTCTTTCCTCTGTAGATACAGATGTTCCCCCAAATTTTTGCACTATAATTTCCAAGGATTGTTCCCCCTTAAAATTTAAGCAGTGCATAACTGTTTTTAAGCTCGTGCACGCCTAATTTTTGTTTCATCTGCAGAGATTACTATTACATTAGCTCCAACCTTTGTAACACAGTCCCATGGAATTTCTACATATTCACGGCTAGATAAAAAACTAAATTTACTACCATTTACTCCTACGATCATATATTTTATATAACCATTTTCATCTATAATAAAATCAATGTTCTGAGCATTGTCATATTTCTCAGCTGATTCTAAATTAAATATTTCAAATCTTTCTAATTCACTAAGCATTTTTAAGCTATTATCTGCTTTTTTTTCATAATATTCATAATCTTTCATAAGAACTACCCCCTTATCTATACATAAGTTTATGCGTTTAGGAGGTAGTTTAGTACACTTCATAATTCAATTATTGTTATATTATAAAATTATTTTATTATTGAGTTTAATTTAGTAATATCTACACTTTGCCCAACATATGCGGAGCTAATAATTCCTGGTTTAAAGCATCTCTCCAATACACAGTTTATGTCTTCATTACTAATTTTGTTAATTTTATTTATAACATCTTCTTGAGTCTTTATTTTGTTTTGTAATAAAACTGATTTTGCATTTGCAAACATTCTAGACGAAGTGCTTTCTAATCCCAAAATATAAGATGCCTTTATTTTTTCCTTATTAATTTTAAGTGTTTCTTCACATATACCATTCTTACTAAACATTTTTAATTCTCTATCTATTACTTCTAAAGCATTATCAGCAAATTGTTTGCTTAATCCAGTATATATATTTAAAGTACCAACACCTAAATATGTTTGAGGGTATGAATATACTGTATAGCATAACCCTAGTTCTTCTCTAACCTTTTGAAAAAGTATTGAAGACGCTCCTCCACCAAATACGTTATTTAATAATAATAACGAATAAGATTTATCATCAGCATAAGGTAGCCCTTGTAATCCAAGATTAATATGAAGTTGTTCTATTTGCTTCTCTGTAAAAGCACTATCATTATGAAGTGTTGGAATTGTATATTGAGGTGTATATTTATCAGTTGTTTTCCAGCCACCAAAATAATGCTCGATTTTCTTTTTAAGTTCATCTATATCAAATTTTCCACAAATACTTATTACAGAGTTAGAAGGTGTATAATGTCTATCTATATAGTTTTTTATTTTCTCTCTATCAAATGATTTAATTCTATCTATTGTTCCTAATATTGGATATGCTAAAGTACTATCTCCAAATATAGCTTTAGAATGTATATCATCTAAAACATCTTCTGGATTATCTTCACTCATATTTATCTCTTCAATGACTACACCTTTTTCTTTCTCTATTTCTTCTGCATCGAATTTAGAATTTAATAACATATCAGATAAAACATCTAAACACAAATCCATTTGGGTATTTAGAGATTTTAAATAATAACAAGTAGTTTCTTTACTTGTAAATGCATTTATTTGTCCACCAATATTTTCTATTTCCTGCACTATATCTTTAGATGTTCTTTTTTCTGTTCCTTTAAAGAACATATGCTCAATAAAATGAGATATTCCATTCTCATCTTTAGTCTCATTTCTTGATCCATTTTGGACCATTACACCAATACTTATTGAATTAACATGTTCAATATACTCTGTTACTACTCTTAGTCCATTATCTAATGTATATAAAGTAAACATAATTTCCTCCCTCACTTTGTTGCTTTGCTTTTAGTTTATTTTAATATAGTAATAATTATTCTCTATATTAAAAAAAGAGAATTTAATAATTCTCTTTCATTAGTATATTATTCACTTTTTTCTTCTTCATCAGGTAAAGCATCTTTTCTTGATAGATTAATTCTGCCTTGTTGATCTATTTCAGTTACCTTAACTAAAATTTCGTCTCCTACAGAAACAACATCTTCAACTTTATTTACTCTAGCCTTATCTAATTTTGAAATGTGACAAAGTCCTTCTTTATTTGGTAATATTTCAATAAATGCACCGAATGTAGCTATTTTAGTTACCTTTCCTAAGTAAACTTCACCTGGTTGCACTTCTTTTGTTAATCCTTCTATAATCTTAATAGCTGCATTAACACCATCATGATCAGGAGAAGATACAAATACAGTTCCATCTTCTTTGATATCAATCTTAACACCAGTATCTGCAATTATTTTATTAATTACCTTTCCACCAGCACCGATTACATCTCTGATCTTTTCTGGATCGATTGTAATAGTAGAAGTCTTAGGAGCAAATTTAGAAACTTCTTTTCTTGCTTCTGGTAAGCATTCATTTATTTTATCTAAAATAAATAGTCTAGCTTTTCTTGCATCATTTATAGCCTTAGTTATTACATTAAAGCTTAATCCTGCAATCTTTGTATCTACTTGAATTGATGTAATTCCTTCAGTAGTACCAGCAACTTTAAAGTCCATATCTCCAAAGAAATCTTCAATTCCTTGGATATCAGTTAATACTTCTTCTTCAGTTAAATCTTCTGAAGTTATTAATCCCATAGCTATACCAGCAGCTGGTCTTTTTATTGGAACCCCTGCATCTAATAATGCTAATGTTGAACCACAAACTGATGCTTGTGAAGTTGATCCATTAGAACTTAATACTTCTGATACTAATCTAATAGTATATGGGAATTCTTCTTCAGATGGTATTAGTGGCTCTAATGCTCTTTCAGCTAAAGCACCATGCCCAATTTCTCTTCTACCTGGACCTCTTAATGGTTTTACTTCTCCAACTGAATATGCAGGGAAGTTGTAGTGATGCATGTATCTCTTAGATTCTGTTTCACCTATACCATCAATTATCTGGATATCACCAACTGCTCCTAAAGTAGCAACAGTCATTACTTGAGTTAATCCTCTTGTAAATAATCCAGTTCCGTGTGTTCTTGGAAGTAATCCAACTTCACAACTTATTTTTCTTATTTGGTCGAAGTCTCTTCCATCTGGTCTTCTCTTATGATTTAAAAGCATATCTCTAACAACTTCTTTTTGCATGTTATATACGATTTCTTTTATATCAGCTACATTATCAGGATATTTTTCAGCAAACTCCTCATTAATCTTATCGTTTACTAAATCCATTGCAGCATTTCTTTCATCTTTATCTGTAATCCACATTGCTTCTTTTATCATTTCACCAGCAAATGTAGCTATTTCAGATTTTAATTCACTATTTGGTTTATAAAGTACAGGTTCATCCTTTGTTTTACCAAACTTACTCATAGCTTCTTCTTGGAATTGAATTATATCTTGACACTTATCAAATCCATATTCAATTGCTTTTATCATTACATCTTCAGGTATTTCATCTCCACCTGCTTCAATCATCATAACTCTATCTTTTGTAGCACAAACAGTTAATTGAAGAATACTTTCTTCTCTCTCAGTTGAAGTTGGATTTAAAACAAAGTTTCCATCGATAAGTCCCACTTGCACCGCAGCAACAGGAGTTGTGAAAGGTATACTTGATACGCATAATGCCATAGAAGCAGCATTTATTGCTAGAATTTCTGGTAAGTTATCTTGTTCTACAGATACTACTGTACAAACCACTTGAACATCATTTCTATATCCCTTTGGGAATAAAGGTCTAAGAGGTCTATCTACTGCTCTACCAAAAAGTATTGCATTTTCAGAAGGTCTTCCCTCTCTTTTAATAAATCCACCTGGAATTTTCCCAACAGCATATAATCTTTCTTCATACTCAACGCTTAATGGGAAAAAATCTATACCTTCTCTTGGTTTTTCTGAAGCATTAACATTAGTTAGTATTACTGTATCTCCATAGCTCATAAAAATAGCTGCATTTGATAACATTCCAACTCTACCAAATTCAACTTTCATATTTCTACCAGCTATATTTTTTTCAAGCACATTAATCATTTAATAACCTCCTTTCAGGTCTATCATACAAATATAATTTTTTAAAATAATAGAGCGGAAAAACCCGCTCTAAAGATTATCTTCTTAAGCCTAATTTTGAAACGATAGCTCTGTATCTTTCGATATCTTGAGCAGCTAAGTAGTTTAAGAATCCTCTTCTTTGTCCAACCATCATTAAAAGACCTCTTCTTGAGTGGTGGTCTTTCTTGTGCATCTTTAAGTGAGCTGTTAAAGAGTTGATTCTTTCTGTTAATAATGCGATTTGAACTTCTGGTGAACCTGTATCACCTTCATGTCTTCCGAATTCGTTGATTATTTCTTGCTTTCTGATTTTATCCATTTTTCTTACCTCCGTAAATATATCCCCTAGCTCCATGAAATGAGAAATCACCCTCAAATCTTAGAAATAGGTTTTCCATAAAGAATTATAGCAAACTAATTATGTCTTGTAAATACAAATTAATTATTTCCTACAATTTTGTTATATTTATAATTACAATAAATTTATAAGTCTATTTTTGTCTTATTGTTTCTTTACCTTCAGCCAAGATTTTATCTTTTTTTAATTGACATACTAATTCATCAATTCCACTGAATTTCATTTCATCTCTTATTCTATCAATAAAATATAATTTTATTTCTTCATCATATATATACTTATCAAAATCTAGAATATAGGTTTCTATAGTTAATTCTTTCCCATTTACTGTAGGATTATTCCCAATTGATGTAATTCCTTTATAAATTTTACCATTTACTTCAACATTTGTATAATATACCCCTACTTTAGGTATTAATTTATCTGCTGTTAAATTAATATTAGCTGTTGGAAACCCTATTTGTCTTCCAAGTTTTTTACCATGAACTACATTACCGTTAATTGTATATGGTCTTGATAACATCTTATTAGCTATAGCTACATTTCCGTTTAATATTTCTTTTCTTATTCGTGTAGAGCTAACAACATCACCTTCATATATATATGGCTCCATTACATAAAGTTCATAATTATATTTTTCTTTAAGTTCATTTAAAAGATCAATATCCCCTAGATTTTTATAACCAAACCTAAAATTGAATCCAACAACAATTCCTCGTATAGAATAGTCATTACATAGCCATTTTATAAATTCTTCTGGATCCATTTTCATTACTTCTTTATCAAAAGTTTTTAACGCTAGAATATCAACATTTTCATTTAGTAATATATCGATTTTCTCTCTATTAGTCATTAGCAAATCTAGATTATTTTCAGCCATTATTACTGTTCTAGGATGATTCTTAAAAGTAAATACCATCGATTTACCTTCATTATCCTTAGCTAATTCTTTAACCTTATTAATTAAAGATAGATGTCCAATATGAAGACCATCGAAGCTGCCTAAAGCAACATAATTGCTTCTTTTTGGTTCTAATAAATTAACATTATCTAATACTAACATTATCTTCTCCTAAGTAATTAATAACTTCTCTATCTTAAATCCATTATTGTTCTTACTTCCAATTCCTAATAAATTATTATTTTCATCATATACTCTATATAATTTATTAGCAATTAATTTTTCATTTGCAACTCTCGAATCAAATACATTAACTCCATTAACTAAAAGCTTAGCAAATTTATTATTCACAACTATCTTGTCAAATTCATTTAAAGCTTCTTCTATCGAAATTAAATTTTGAGTTAAGTTATCTTTAGTTAGTTCATTTATATTAACTGAATTTTCTATTAAAAATCTAGAAGTTTTTACTCTACACAACTCTGTCATAGCTGCATAAACTCCAAGTTTTTCTCCAATATCGTAACATAAGCTCCTTATATATGTTCCCTTTGAACAAGTTACTTTCATAGATATATATGGATTGTCAATTTTAATATCTTCTATATTATATATAGTTATATTTCTCCCTGGTCTTTCAACTTCTATTCCTTTTCTAGCTAATTCGTATAATCTTACTCCATTTTGCTTTAACGCTGAATACATTGGTGGAACCTGACAATATTCTCCTTTAAAAGAGTTTATTGCATTTAATATTTCCTCATATTTTAAGAAAGAGCTATCTCTTTCTTCAAGAATTTCACCTTCTAAATCATAAGTAGTTGTTTTTAATCCTAGTTTAAAGGTAACTTCATAAATTTTTTCTGAATCCATTATGTAATCAATAATTTTTGTGGCCTTACCGATACATACAGGTAGAACCCCTGTAGCCTCAGGATCAAGAGTACCAGTATGTCCAACCTTTTTGATTTTGCATACCTTTTTGACTTCTCTAACTACATCAAAAGAGGTCATTCCCTTTGGTTTAAAAATATTTAAAACACCATTCATATTCTACAACTCTTTCTCTATTTCTTTTAAAAGAATTTCTTTTGCTTCATTTATAGATTTCTCTTTAATAGCTATCCCAGCAGCTTTAGTATGACCTCCACCACCGAAAATCTCAGCAATCTTTCTTACATCTACATTATTTTTTGAACGTAAACTACATTTTACGCCATTCTCAACTTCTTTAATTAAAAGTGTAACTTCTACACCTTTAATTTGTAACCCATAAGATATAATGTCAGACGTATCACCAATTTCTATACTAAATTCATCAGCAAAGCTATTTGGTAATTCAATTAAAGCTACTTTCCCATCTAACACTAATTTCATATTACTTATTACTTTACCAATGAACCTTACTCTATCAAATTCCTTATTATCGAAAAGACTTTGATAAATATAAGTATTATTTACACCAATCTTTTTTAAATTACTAGCAATTAGTAAAGTTCTATCTGTTACATTTGAATGTCTAAAACAACCTGTATCTGTAACTAAAGACGTATACAAGCATGTAGCAACATTTAATGTTTTTTCATTACTTATAGATAAATCTACTCCTAATAACCCTAGAAGCTCATATACTATTTCAGCTGTAGCAGATGCTGATGTATCTACATAATTACTATCTCCGTAAAAATCATTAGAAAGGTGATGATCTACATTTAATAAAACACCATTAAAATTATTTAAATTAGCACAAACTCTTTCTAAGTTTCCACAATCTAAAACTATTACAACATCTGTGTCTTCAGTTGGTTCTGTTATATTTCCTGTTACTTCATTTGATGTAGGAAGATAATTAAGATTTTCACTTAACTTATCTTTTGATATGATGTAAGCATCTTTATTAATAATACGTAATCCTTGTAGAAGTGCAAGGACACTACCTACAGCATCACCGTCTGGTGATACATGGTAGGTAATGCCTATCTTTTTTGCACCTAATAATATTTCACTAATAGACTTTAAGTCCATTTTTATTTATCCTTAACCTTTGCAATTAGTTCTTCAATATGCATTCCATAATTAATTGAATCGTCTAATTCAAATAATATTTGTGGATTATATCTTAAATTAATTCTTTGACCAATTTCTCTTCTAATATATCCACTTGCATTCTTTAAGGCTAAAAACGTATTATTTTTTTCTTCTTCATCTTTTCCAAATATACTTACATAAACTTTTGCGTATCTTAGGTCTTTAGTAACTTTTACATCAGTAACAGAAACCATTGCAGTAAGTCTTGGATCTTTAATTTCATTTCTTATAATATTACTTATTTCTCTTTTTACTTCTTCGTTTATTCTTCCGCCTCTATAGTTAGCCATTTAAATCACCTCTTAAAGCTCTTTTCTTTTAATAGCTTCCATTGAATATGACTCGATTACGTCACCTTCTTTAAGATCATTGAATTTTTCAACGCTTAATCCACATTCATATCCTCTTGCAACTTCTTTAGCGTCATCTTTAAATCTCTTTAAAGAAGCAAGCTTTGATTCAAATATAACTATTCCATCTCTAATAACTCTTATTTCAGAATTTCTAACTATTTTACCATCTGTTACATAACATCCAGCTATAGTTCCTACATTAGAAATCTTATATGTCATTCTTACTTCTGCTTTACCATTAACAACTTCTTTATATTCTGGATCAAGCATACCTATCATAGCTGATTTAACATCTTCTATAGCATCGTAGATAATTCTATAAGTTTTAATTTCAACGCCATCTCTATCAGCTTGAGCGATTGCATTGTTATCAGGTCTTACATTGAATCCTATAACTATTGCATTAGAAGCAGCTCCTAAAGTTACGTCTGTCTCTGTTATTGCACCAACAGCTCCATGAATAACTCTTACTTTAACATCATCAGTTGATAGTTTTTCTAATGATTGCTTAATAGCTTCTACTGAACCTTGAACGTCAGCCTTAACAACTATTGATAATTCTTTTACTTTTCCTTCTTGAATTTGGCTATATAAATCTTCTAGAGATACTCTATTAGATGATTGATGACTAGCAGTTCTTATCTTTTCTTTTCTAGCTTCAGCCATATTTCTAGCAGTCTTTTCATCTTTAACAACTACAAATCTATCACCTGCTGCTGGAACTTCAGATAAACCTAATACCTCTACTGGAATTGATGGACCAGCTGATTTTATCTTCTTTCCTCTATCATCAAACATAGCTCTTATTCTACCATAAGTAGAACCAACTAAAATTGAATCACCAACATTTAAAGTACCATTTTGAATAAGTAAAGATGCTACAGCTCCTCTACCTTTATCTAACTTAGCTTCTATAACAGTTCCTTTTCCTTTTCTATTAGGATCAGCTTGTAATTCTTGCATTTCAGCAGTTAAGATAACCATTTCTAGAAGACTTTCAAGATTTTCACCTGTCTTTGCAGAAACAGGAACACATATAGTATCTCCACCCCAGTCTTCTGATACTAATCCATGCTCTGTTAATTCTTGCTTAACTCTGTCAATGTTAGCACCTGGTCTATCTATCTTATTTATAGCTACTATCATTGGAACTCCAGCAGCTTTACAGTGGTTTATAGCTTCTTTAGTTTGAGGCATTATTCCATCATCTGCAGCAACAACTAATATTACTATATCAGTAACTTGTGCACCTCTTGCTCTCATTGCTGTAAAAGCTTCGTGACCTGGAGTATCTAAGAATGTAATTTTTTCACCATTTAAAGTTACAGTATAAGCACCTATATGTTGAGTGATTCCACCTGCTTCTGATGCTGTAACCTTTGCATGTCTTATAGCATCTAATAATGATGTCTTACCATGGTCAACGTGTCCCATTACAGTAACTATTGGAGGTCTCTTTTCTAAGTTTTCTTCTGAAACTTCTGAATCATCTTCAAACTTTTCTAGTTCATTAGTTTCTTCTTTTCTTGCAACTAAAACTTCATATTTTTCACATACTTTTTCAGCTGTATTGAAATCTATTTCTTGATTTAATGCAGCCATAACTCCTGTAAATATTAAAGTTCTAATTACGTCGTTACTAGGCTTACCAAGTTTTTCAGCTAATTCTTTAACTGTTATAGTGTCACCTATTTCAATAACTCCTGAAGCAGCTTCAGCATTTCTTTCAATTTCTTCTTGCTCTAATTGCTTCTTAGTTTTTTTCTTTTTTCTTACACCTTTGTTTAATTCTTCAGCTAATTGCTCTTCATATTCGTCAACGATAGTTTTCTTTTCTCCATCTTCTGAATTACTATCTGAAGATCCACCTAATAATTCTTTTATAAGCTCTGCATCTTCATCTTCAATAACGCTCATATGGTTTTTTACTTCTATGCTAAATTCGTCCATTAATAAATTTATTAAATCTTTAGAGCTAACATTAAGCTCTTTTGCCAATTCATATACTCTAATCTTTGACAATAAAATCACCCCCGGTTAATTTGTTACTTTTTCTGTTTGGTACAATGCTAATAGCTTTTCTGCCATATTTTTATCTTTTAAAGCTAAAATTTTAATTTCAGCTCTTCCAATAGCAATTCCAAGCTCTTCTTTTGAAAAATCTTCAATTAAAGGTATTTGTTTTTCTGCACAATGATTTCTAAACTTTCTTTTTGTACTATCTGATGCATCATTAGATAGTATTACAAGATATAAATTAACTTTATTTCTTTGTTCATCACACTTGCTATAACCTTCAATTAAATTTCCAGATCTTTTTGCTAAACCTAGAAAGTTAAAAAATCTATTCATTTTCTATCTCATTCCTTAGTCTGTTGTATATCTCTTCATCTATAACAACATCTAGATTTCTACTTAATCTCTTTGCTTTAAAAGCTTTTTCAAGACATTCAGAATTTTTGCATACATAAGCGCCTCTTCCAGATTTTTTACCAGTTAAATCTACTGAAACTTCTCCATCTGGGCTCTTAACGACTCTTATAAGCTCTTTTTTGGGTTTCATCTCCATGCAACCAGTACACATTCGTAAAGGTATTTTTTTTACTTTCATAAAAAATCACCTCTATTCTGCTGATGCTTCCGCTTGAGATTTGCTCTTTATGTCTATCTTCCATCCTGTTAATTTCGCAGCCAATCTAACATTTTGACCTTCTTTACCTATAGCTAACGAAAGTTGGTTATCTTCTACAACAACCTTAGCTGACTTGTTTTCTTCATCTACATCTACACTTAATACTTTTGCAGGACTTAAAGCACTAGCTATAAATTCTTCTGGATCTTTACTCCATTTAATTATATCTAATTTCTCACCTTTAAGTTCATTTACTATATTTTGAACACGAGCACCCTTAGGTCCAACGCAAGCTCCCATTGGATCAACATTTTCATCGTGAGAAACTACAGCAACTTTACTTCTTGATCCTGCTTCTCTTGATATACTCTTGATCTCTACTACACCTTCATGAATTTCTGGAACCTCTAGTTCAAATAATCTTTTAACTAATCCTGGATGAGTTCTTGATACAACAACTTGAGCTCCTTTTGGTGTATTTTTAACTTCTACAACATATAACTTAACTTTTTCTGGGAATTTATAGATTTCTCCAGGCATTTGCTCATTTGGTCCTATTGCTGTTTCAAGTTTTCCTATATTAACGAATACATTACCTTTATCTTTTCTTAATATTGTACCAGTGATGATATCATATTCTTTTTCTTTATACTCGTTATATATAATGCTTCTTTCAGCTTCTCTAATTCTTTGTGTAACAACACCTTTTGCAAGTTGTGCCGCAACTCTACCAAAGTTTTTAGGTGTAACCTCGAAATCAACTACATCGTTTAAATCATATTTAGGATTTAATTCTTTTGCCTCTTCTATACTTATTTCAGTTACGTTGTCAAAAATCTCTTCAACAACAATTTTTTGAGAGTAGACATGAATTTCTCCGTTATCTCTATTAATTGTAACTTTTACATTTGCAGCTGCTGAATTAGGTCCTGCATAATTCTTTTTGTATGCTGCCTCTAATGCATCTTCTATAGTTTCAAATAATAAATCCTCACTTATACCTTTTTCTTTAACAATTTCTCTAAGAGCTCCTATAAACTCCTCATTCATTTTAATTGCCCTCCTTGCTATATTTCCCCTTCTAAGTTTGTAGATTTTATCTTATCTTTAGGAATAGTTTGTAATTTTTCATCTTCTAGTTGAATAACAATGTTATCTTCATTTACTTCTTTTAACGTACCTTTAAAGTTCTTATTTCCATCTAATGCTTTAGTTAATCTAACTAAAACTTCTCTACCAACAAATTTTACATAGTGATCATTAGTAAATAATCTTCTGTTTAATCCTGGTGAAGAAACTTCTAAGAAATAAGCTTCTTTTATAGGATCTACTTCATCAAGCACATCACTAACTCTTCTTGAAAGAGCTTCACAGTCAGATAGGAAGATTCCCCCATCCTTATCTATATATATTCTTAAATAATACTCTCCATTTTCCTTAACATATTCAATATGATAGATTTCTAAATTAAGTTCCTTAGCCATAGGCTCAACAATTCCGTAAATCTCTTTAATTAAAGACTCAACTTTCATATTAACCCTCCTTTACAATATTCAGTTTTTAAGTAATTTAAAAATGTACGTAAAAACGCAACTAGGTAAAGTAGTTGCGTTCAAATAGAAAAAGCGGGAATTCATACCCCACTTTGTTTTTAAGCTATTAGTAAATTACTTCTTTTTAAATGTTAACATACTTCACTATAAAATACAAGGGGTATATATTACATTTATCCCCCCTATTTTAAATTTGCCCAATTTAACTCATTTTATTCAAAGTAAAACACATTTTAAATACTATATGATTAAATCTTTTAATAATGGCTCAAAGAATATACCATTTCTTTCATCGGCATTTTCTAAACTCGTCATATATACAGCATTTTTAATAAAGTTACATGCTTTATTTACAGCTATTTTAAAATCAAACCCTCTAACTAACATACCACAAATTATAGATGCAAATATATCCCCTGTTCCACTGTAGGATTTATTATTATACGGATTAGAAAAACTGAAACTTTCATCTCGCTCTTTATCATATGCAAATGTTATTACTTCATCATCTTTTATAACACCAGTTATAACTACCTTCTCAGGGCCAAGTTCAGAAATTTCTCTTGCTATTTCAAAAAGAGTCTCTTCATTAATAACATCAACAACATCTTCATATTTTCTATCTGTTAAAATACAACATTCAGTTAAATTAGGAGTTACAATATTAGCATGTTTAACTAAATCTTTTACTTTATTACACATTTCTATTGTATAAGTTTTATATTTTTCACCGTTATCTCCCATAACTGGATCAACTACAATTAAAGCTTCTCGATATCTCTCTATTAATTCTATAACAATATTAATTTGATCCTCTGAACCTAAGAAACCACTATATATACCATCAAAACTTAAATTCATACTAGTCCATGAATCTATATAATCTCTCATTTCATTAGTAAAATCATAAAAATGAAAATTAGGATATTCTGTTTGACAAGATAAAATAGCTGTTGGAAGAGGGCACGGTTGCACTCCTAACACAGATAATATAGGAATCGCTGCAGTTAATGAACATCTACCTATCCCTGCTATATCTTGAACTGTCGCAACTTTTTTTACCACTTTTGACACTACAACACCACCTATACATATTCTGCAACTAAACAAAAACTTTCTTATAAATAATCACTATACAATTTTGCTACCTTATCAAAGGCTTTTAAAGAATTTTCTATCTTTTCATACTTAATACAATAGGAAAGTCTAAAATGGCCATTACAACCAAATACCGATCCTGGTACTGCTAATATATTAAATTTCTTTAATTCATTACAAAATTTATTGTCATCTTCTATTGGAGACTTAGGAAATAAATAAAAAGCTCCATTAGGTTTTAAGCATTTAAATCCTAAGCTAACAAGGTGATTATATAATAAATCCCTATTTTTCTTATATATATTAACATCAACTTCTAAATCTAAAGATCTTCCTACAACTTTTTGAAAAAGCGATGGTGCATTAACAAAACCTAATACTCTATTTGCAATATTTAATGCAGCTAAAATTTTTGATATATTATTCATCTTAGGATTAACTACAATATAACCAATTCTTTCTCCTGGTAATGATAAAGACTTACTGTACGAATATACAATTAAAGAGTTATGATAATACTTAAGAATAAAAGGCACCTCGACTCCATCATATACAATTTCTCTATATGGTTCATCTGATATTAAACAAATTTCAGTACCTAATTTCTCCGAACTTTCTCTTAATATATTACTAATAGCTTTAATAATCTCCTCAGAATAAATAACCCCTGAAGGATTATTTGGAGAATTAATAATTACAGCTTTAGTTTTAGCAGTAATTTTTTCTTTTAGCTCATCTAAGTTTGGTTCAAAATTATTTTTATCACAAGAAACAATTACAGTTTTACCATTATAGTTATTGATATAATTTATATACTCTCCAAAATATGGAGCAAAGATTATAACTTCATCATCTGGATTTACTAAGGTCTTCATAATAATATTAAGTCCACCTGCAGCCCCACAGGTCATAATAATATTTTTATCTTCTAATTGTATTCCTTTAGTTTTAGTTAAATGCTCCGCTATATTTTCTCTTACAGAAAAATAACCTGAATTATTCATGTATCCATGTACCTCTAACGGATTTTCTTCATTTAAAATTTTAATTATATTTTCTTTAATTTCGTTTGGAGGAGTTACATTTGGATTACCTATACTAAAATCAAAAACATTCTCTTCTCCGTATAATTGTTCTAATCTCTTACCTTCATCAAACATCTCTCTAATGACAGAGTTATTTTTCATTAAGGTTTCCATACTCTTTGATACCATATTAAATGCCCCCTTTTAATGATGGTGTTTTATTATACCTATTGCTACACCTAAAATACTTACCTCTTTATCTACTAAACTTATCTCACTATATCTATTGTTCGCTGGTATAAGTTTAGGATATTTACCATTAGTATTTAATATTTTTAATGTTGCTTCACCATCTAATGAAGCAGCTACAATATCATTATTGTAAGCTGTATGTTGTTTCTTTATAACAACTAAATCACCACTAAAGATATTTTTATCTATCATACTATCACCCTTAACTTCAAGGATAAATGTATCTTTACCACGTTCAAGCCAACCAGCTGGCAAATAGAAGGTTTCTCTCATCTCATCATTTATTTCAATTGGATTACCAGCAGCAATCTGATTAAATACAGGTATCTCCTTTAACTCATTTTCTTTAAATACTAAATTATCCTCTAAATAAATTTCTTTAGTTCCACCTAAACTATCTATATTAAAATCAAATTCATTTTTATGCTTTAAATTAATATATTTAAACCTCTCCATATAGTCTACCTTTTTAGCTTCATTATTAATTGGTAATCCCTTTAATATATAAGTTTTATTTTTGTACTCTTCTTCTAAATAAGTTGTCTTTTTTCCTTTAACAAACCAAGAATCTATCTCTGTAGTTTCTTCTGTATTTATTGTAAATGTTAATGAAGAAGTACTAGATATGTTATATAATGATGAAATAAATTGAAGCTCACATCTAGTAATCTTCTCTCCACCATCAATTATTATATGCTTAAACTTTTCATTTACATTCTTGCTAAATTCTTTAGCAAATTTAACACGATCATACTTGTCCATAAATTTATTTTGAAGCATCTTTTTATTATACATTTCCATAAGGTTATATAATAATTTTCTTGATATAGAGTTTTTTCGTAATCTTTTTATAGCTCCTGTTCTGCTACAATTCATATACTCTTCAAATGTAAAGTCACATGATTTAATCCAAAGAATTTCCTCTAATAAAGATTCCAAAGGGAGATTTTTAATCAACTTAGATTTCTTTCCGTAGGCAGTGATAATATCATTAAAATCTTCATCTTTAATCAATTGAATTAAAGACTCCTTATTCTTATACACTAACTTCATATCATTATACATTTTATATTTATTAGAATATTCTAGTATAAGTTCTGGCAACGAAAGAATTGTCACCTTCTCATCTATTGAAGAAAATAATGAATAAAAATAATTTTTATCTTTTATCTCATTATATTTAGACTTGATATTATTAGCACTATCATTATTTAAAGCTAAATACAATATTCTATCTTCATTATATATACAATAATTATTTTCAAGATTTATTGTTCTATATAATGAAGCAGTTGTTTTACCACTATTATTTTTACCTTTTAAAAATGATACTCCCATAGACTTATTATTTATAAATCTATTTTGACCTTTAGTTAACTTCATAAATCCACCTACTGACAATATGTATATGATAAAAACTCCAAAGAAAACTACTTTGGAGTCTACATTATAATTTTATTAATCCATTACTGAATTGTCAACCAAAATTTATTAATTATATTAATAAATAGCTTTAATGTATTTTATTTATTTAAATATTCTTTGCAATTATCATCAAACTCTTTAATCATTTTATCTGCAATATCAAAATTTGCTATAGAAGCACCAGCAGCTAGCATATGTCCGCCACCGCCAAATTTTGCAGCTATATCATTTACTCTAGGTCCATTTGATCTAAATTCACAGAACACTCCACCATCTGGCTTTTCAACAAAGAACATCCAGTTTATAATTCCTGCTGTATCTTGAAGAGCATTAACCATTCTTACAGCTTTCATTGTTTCAAGCCCAAAGTTAGCTACATCTTCTTTTGGAACCTTTAAATACGCAACTCCATTTTCAGTCTTTTTATAGTTTGAATATATATATCCTAAGAATTTCAATTCTTCTTCTTCTCTTCTATACATATTTGCATAAATCTCTTTTGTTTCTAAGTCAAATGTTATTTCCGATAACTTTTTAAAGATATCTGTAGGATTTTCAACATAAAGGAATCTTCCTGTATCCCCTATAATTCCTGTAAATAAAGCTTTTCTTCCTTGCTTTTCAATCTTAAGTTTATCTTTATTGCTTAAATATAAATCTAAAATCATTTCACAAGTAGATGTATAATTTGTATCTACCCATGTAAGATTTTCAAAAGGTGCATCAAAAGGCTTGTGGTGGTCAATCTTTAAAATATATCCACAGTTATTAAATTCTTGGTTATCTACTCTAGGTGCATTTGCAACATCTAAAATAATTGCAAGTGTATCTTTATCAAGTTCTTCTGATTCATCCATCTTTCCTATGTATTCAAGATTTTTAGAATGTTCCCCAAATAATAATACTTTTTTATCTGGATATGTACATTCAATTATATTTTTAAGAGCATTTTGTGCTCCATATGAATCTGGATCCGGAAACACGTGTCTAAATAATACTATCTTATCAAATTCTTCTATTTTTTCTATAATTTCTTTCATTGGTGCGTATATCATTATTTTCCTCCTATAATTTACGATAATATATATCTGTAAAAAAAATCCCTACATAGCTATATATTATAACTAAGTAGGGACTTTAAATCAATTAATTGTTAGTATCCTCAATATTAACTTTCGTTAATACGCCTATACTCTAATAACTTCAAATTATTAAATTAAATGTTTTATTTCAAACTATTGTCTGCTTATTGAAGTTTCAACTTCTGATAATAAATCTTTAACAAAAGTATCTAAATCAGTAATGTTTCCTGTAACGAATGCTGCATACTTTTCTTCAACTGATGTTCTTGCTGATTGAGCATTGTTAACAGCTGGAGTGTAGTAAGCATATTCTAAAGCTTTTTGAGCTACGTTGTAAATTTGACCATAAAGGTTAGTTTCATCTTCAATTAATGCTTTAACTGAATCTAAATCTTGAGCAGACTTTCTAACTGGTAAGTAACCTGTTGAAGTTGCAAATTTAGCTGTATTTTCAGCGCTAGTTAAGAATTTCATAAATTCATATGAAGCGTATTGTTGTTCAGCTGAAACAGTAGATGTAGCAAATAAAGAAGCACCTTGTTGGATAACAGCTTTGTCTTTACCTTCAAATACTGGAACTTCAACTACACCTATTTCGAAAGCACCATTTGTATTGATATGAGCAAATCCTGCTGAAGAACCTTGGTAAGTTAACATCTTTTGGTTAGAGAATGGAACTGAAAGGAACTTGTCCTCTCCAGCAATTCTAAAGTATCCTTTAGTAGTTTGTTCTTGTAAGAATGGCATAAATTCTCTTACCCATTCATTATCAACATTGATTGTACCATCTAATTCAACAAAGTTCATTCCACCCATTTTTAAAGTTGAAATGTAAGCATTTGAAGAAGAGTCAAATCCAAATCCAGCTATTCCTAATTCATCATAAGCTTTCTTTGAAATTTCAGCTAATTTTTCCATAGTTAAGTTTTCCATGTCAGCCATAGTATAACCTAACTTTTCAAGTAAAGTTTTGTTTACGTATAATACTTCAGTTGATTTAGTCATTGGTAAACCATAAACTTTTCCTTCTTCCCATTGAGATAGCTCTGCAATGAATGCGTCTACGAAATCATTTTTCATATCATCAGCCATACCAACGTTTTCGTCGTTTATGTATGTAGCTAAATCTACTATTTTACCTTCATTTATTAATCCTGTAGCTAAATCAGGATAAACATTTATGATTGCTGGTAATGTATTAGATTGAGAAGCTGCTATAACCTTCTTGTTAAGATCTGCAACACTTCCTTGAGCAACAGCATTTACAGTTATCCCCTTATCGTTTGTAGTATTGAACTCTTCAACGATTTCTTGTAATGTTTCAGCTTGTTTACCAGTCATGTAGTGCCACATTTCTATAGTTACAGGCTCTTGTAGTTCTGTTACTATATCAGCATTTGAAGAAGCTCCTTTAGAACATCCAACGAAAGCTGAAGTAGCAACTGCTGCAGTCATTAATACTGCTAATAGTCTTTTTTTCATTAGTACCACCTCTTGTAAAAATTTTAATTTATATATCAAGAATTCCATTTATCCCATTTTAATGAATAAAAAAAGATTAAAATTTTTTGAGCTAAGAAGTCACCTTGATTAAATCAAGGTTCCTTCATGCTCTAAAACTTTTTTAAATCATTAAATAAAATTATGTTATTCCTAATAAACTATCCTTTAATTCCCCCGATAGAAATACCACTCATTATCTTCTTATGAAGGAAAATATAAACTGCAATTATTGGCATTGTAATTATAGTTGAAGCTGCCATAATTAACTCATATTGATTTCCTGCATCAGATTGGAATGCTGTTAATCCTGTTGCTAACAGTCTCATGTTTTCTTTATTAGTAACTAATAATGGCCATAAGAATGCATTCCATGAATTTATTCCTACTAGTATACAAATTGTAATTATTGAAGGCTTGGCCATTGGAACAACGATTCTCCATAAGAATTTCCAATCACTTGAACCATCAACTTTAGCTGCATAATATAATTGTTTTGGTATCTTTAAGAAGAACTCTCTAAGCATATAGATGTACAGAACGTTTGCCATGTAAGGAACAAATAGTGCTGTATAAGTATCCATAAGACCTAATTGAGATATTGTCTTAAAGTTTGTAACTATTAAAACTTCACCTGGTATCATCATTGAAGCTAAGAAAATTGAGAATATTAAATCTCTTCCCTTAAATTCTAGATGAGAGAAAGCGAAAGCTGATAATATTGCTATTATAACTGTACTAATTATACTTAAAATCGTAACTATAATAGTATTTATAAAATATCTTCCAAATGGAGCCATTGATAATGCTGTGCTGTAATTTTCCCATAATATTTTATTAGGAACCATTGTTGGAGGTGTTTGGATAACCTCAAAACTATCCTTAAAAGATGATGCTATCATCCAGTAAAATGGGAATAAAGTAATTATAGCAAAAGCAACTAATATAAAATACTTTAAAGCTACTTTTATATTTAATTTATTCTTCATGTCCGCACTCCTTAATAATGAACTTTATTACGTGAAATTGTTCTTTGAACAAACGTAACAGTTAAAATTATTATTAATAATACTACTGCTGCAGCAAATGCTAATGGGAAATCTTGGTCCCCATAGAATCTATCAATAATATATCTAACTACTGTAGATACTGCACCATCTAGTGTACGTCCTCCAAATAGAACATAAACTTCTGTATAAACCTTAAATGCTGCTATTAAGCTGATTATATATGTATATACTATCATAGGAGAAACTAATTTAATTGTTATCTTTCTAAATATAGTTCCATCAGTAGCTTGGTCTATTTTAGCTGCTTGATAGTATTGCGGATTAATTGAAGCTATTCCTGTAGTTAAAATTAGTGTATTAAACGCTAAACTCTTCCATACTGCAAAGATTATTAATGCAAGCATTGCATATTTAGGATCATTAAGCCAGTTTACTGGATTAATTCCTACTAACCCTAACAGGTAGTTTATAATACCATACTCACTATTAAATAACCAAGACCATACTACACCAATTGCAACTAAAGAAGTTACGTATGGTAAGAAGTAAATACTTTGGAAAACCCCTCTTACTTTTTCATTTTTTATATTTACTAATGAATTTGCAAGTAATAGTGAAATACCAACAGATAATGCTGGAACTACTGCTGCATAAATACATGTATTAATAAGTGATTGTATAAATCTCTTATCTTGGAATAAGTATCTGTAACTATCAAATCCAAATACAAATCCCGGAGCTTTAGTTTCATCAAAACTTCCTACTATAGTAGTTATAATTGGATAGAAAACAAATACACCTAATATAATTAATGCTGGTAATAAATATATATATCCTTTACGCCCTTTTTTTAGCATTTTGTTACGAACGCCTCACTTTCAGCGTCAAACACATAACTCTTACCAGTTTTAGGTCTAACTATTAATTCTTCACCTTCATTGATATAGAACTCTTTATCAACTAACATCTTATAAGTTCTATCATTATGTTCTAAAGTTAATAATCTTTCTCTACCAAGTATTTCTACTGTCATAACTTTTGTTTTAAGACCTTCTGTAGCAACTTCAAAATCTTCTGCTCTAACACCTAAAGTACCTTTAGACATATCTTTTGGTAGATTGTCTATTTTTAAAGTATCAATAGTGCATTCTCCGTTGTTTATTGTTAGGTCAATGAAGTTCATTTCAGGACTTCCTATGAATGACGCAACAAACTTGTTACAAGGGTTCATATAAATATCACTTGGAGAAGATATTTGTTGTATTGCTCCATCTTTCATTAAAACTATTTCGTCTGAAATACTCATAGCCTCTTCTTGGTCGTGAGTAACGAATATAGCAGTAACCCCTGTTTCTTTTTGAATTCTTCTTATTTCTTGTCTAGTTTCAACTCTTAACTTAGTATCTAAGTTTGAAAGTGGTTCATCTAGTAATAAGATATCTGGATTCTTTGCAATAGCTCTTGCTATAGCAACTCTTTGCTGTTGTCCTCCAGAAAGTTGTGCTGGCTTCTTATCTAATTGATCTTGAATTTTTACTATCTTAGCAACTTCAAGAACTCTTGCTTCAGCCTTAGCCTTGTCCCATTTTAAGTTCTTTAAAGGGAACATTATGTTTTCTCTTACAGTCATATGAGGATATAGTGCATAGTTTTGGAAAACTAAACCTATTCCTAATTTTTCTGGATCTAATCCAGTAACATCTCTGTCTCCAAAGAATATCTTACCACTGTGTGGCTTATGTATTCCTGAAATAGTAAATAATGTTGTTGACTTACCAGATCCTGAAGGTCCTAATAATGAAACAAGCTTACCTTTTGGTATTTGTAATGTTACATCATTAATTGCCTTAAAATCTCCAAACTTTACAACTAGATTTTCTAGTTTTATACCCATTTGTAATTCACCTCATGCCTAATTTTATACAAATATTAATTACTAAATGCAAAAAAGCTTTCGCACATCTAACAGAATACGATAAATTTCGACCTTTTGTCAACGCTTTTTAAGCAAATACAAGATATTGTATTTTTAATATATTTTTATTTTCCAATATAAGTATTATTATCCCACTATTATCCTTTTAAGCTTTAATATTTTGTCATAAATTACAAAAAAGTTGTGAGCATTTTATAGTTCACAACTTTTTATTTTTAATGTCTTGTAATTTTAATTCAATTATCTTTTCATTATTTTTAAACTTTGATATCTCTTTCATGGCATCATTTTCTATACATTCCCAATACAAATTCATCTTAAAAGAAATATCATTAAAACTATCCTTAATTTTACTAATATCTATTTCTTTAATAATGCTATTAAAATTTTCCTCATCCCACCTATTAAAATCAAGAGATATATTATTTACTATTTCTTTGCTCCATTTTTCATTGATACGAGGACCATTTAAATCTCCTTCTAATTTTCTTAAAGTCTCACTATTGGTGCCTCCATCAAGAATTATAAAATATCCATAATCATATATGCTCCTTACTAATCGTCCATATCCCTGTTTAACTTTGATACACACTTTAGGGTAATTGTATCCACTATAATAAATATTCGTATATGCTTTTAAAGCTTTATATAAAGGATCAGTAGGATTTATATTAGGAATTTTATCTATTATTACACAATTTAAAGAATCACCTGGAATGTCTATTCCTTCAAAGAACCCTTTACTACCTAAGATTACAACCTGTCTATTTTTATCTTTTAAATATTGTATAGCCTTTTTATTATCGTATACCTCTAAAGCAGTACCTTTAGCATATTGAATTAATCTATTCATTACACTTTGTCTTCTTAAGTTATTACTAAATAAAACTAGCATATGCCCTTTTATTTTTACAGCTAATTCATAAATGAATTTTGCAGTATTATTAGCAAATATCTCCTCATTCTTATAAGAACCTATGTCTTTTACTGTAAAAATTTTAGTTCTATCTTTTAAATTAAATACTGGCTTTATGAAAAAGGTATTCGCTTCTTGTTGACCTAATATTTTTTTAACTTCATTAAATGAATTATTAATTCTTAAAGTAGCCGAAATAAAAACTGTGCTTTTAACTTCGTTTAACATATTTTCATTAATTAACTTAGCTATGTTTAACGGTATATTCTTTATTATAAAATATCTATATTCCTTATCTATTTCTAACACTTTTGCATAATCTTTTGAAAACTCTAAAAAGTTATCAATTATCTCAAAAGAATCTCTAAGTTTCATAACATAATTACTCAGCACTCTATATTCGTTTCCAGAATCTTTTTCATCTTCATCTAGTATACTTTTTATGTAGTCATCTAAAACTTTATAAAGTCTATAGATACTTAATTTGATATTACTTAATAGTTCTTTAATACTAGATAACGATTTTTTCAATATTTCTTCAGAATTAAAAAATTCATCACTAAAGTTGTACTGTCCATTTTTTAGGCCTAGTCTTCTAAACTCATTTAGTATAAAAGCTAAATTAATTTCTACATCTTTTGATTTATTAATTATGTCATCTGTATCAATATGATTCTTATAGTTATATAATCCATTCAACCTTTTTAATAAAAATATAATAGATGGAGTTGTTTCATTTATTTGCTTTAATAACTCTAAAAACTCAAATGAATTAAATTCTTCCGAAAAGAAATCATATGCTTTTTCCATTAAATTATGAGCCTCATCTATAATTAAATGATTAATTTTTCTTTTTTCTGAATATGGCCAACTAGCTAATAGGGAGTGATTAACAACTGTAATGTTCTCTTTTTGCAATTCATTATATCTATTCTTCAAATAGCATGTAGTTTTACATCTATCTAAATTACAATTTTCACTATCACAATTAATATGTATTTTATATTTATCAATTTTAAAATGATTTAAGGCCCAGAAATTAATATTTTCTAAATCACCACTAATTCCCTCTTCTCCATATCTCTTTAAGAATATAAAAGCAAGCAAACTCATATCATCATTGTCAAATTCTTTAGATTTTTTAAGTCTTTCCATACAAATGTAGTTTCCTTTGCCTTTCATAGCTCCAAAGTTTATTTTATTATATAAATTTAATTTTCTAAGCATATTAGGGATATCTTTGTCAATTAATTGATTCTGCAATTCTTTTGTATCTGTTGAAATTACAAAATTACTATCTTCATAATTTTTATTTTGCTTATTTAAATAAGCTGTAATAATAGCAATTAAAAGATATGCAAATGTCTTTCCACTCCCTGTTGGTGCTTCAATAAATATTCTTTTACTTTTCTCATAGTTATTTCTTATCTGTAAAGAAATAGACTCTTGATCTGCTCTATACTGATATTTAAAATCTCTACCGTTATTCCATATTTCATTATCTCTTAAAAGTTTTTCATATCTTTCATAATCTATATCAATTTTGTTCATTCTTAAAGGTTTAAATAAACGCTCCTTAAATAAAACATAAGGATAATCAATAAAATCAAACATAATTGGTTTTAATAAGTACTCTTCCCATTCCCACGAAGGCCTGTTATTAAACAATTTCTTTATGTCATTATATAAAGCATTAACTTTATTATTCTCTTCTTCTTTTTGCCACAATCTGCACAATAACGAATTAACAATTAACATAGTATGAATTGAATCACTAAGTCCTCGATGTCTTTCCTTTTCTCTTATTGTAGTAATCTCACTTAGAAGATCTTGAATATTGTAAGACTTTCGATTTGGTTCTAATATACATGCTAGTTCCATTGAATCTAACATGTTATTGTTTATATCTGGAAAGTAATATGAGAAAAAAGATTTTTCAAAAGATTTATTATGACAAATTAAAGGCAACTCCTCAATAAACTCTTTCAATATACTCTTGGCTTCTTGTAGTTCATACCCATTATCCAACTCTTCTTTTCTAAGTCCTTCACATAGATGATATATACCTTTAGGAACATCTTTTAGGGGTTTAATCAAAATACTTATTTCACTTTGTATAAAATCCTTAATCTTTATAGCTCCAATCTCAATAATTTCAGAACTAAGAGGATCTAATCCGGTGGTTTCTATATCTAGATACACTACATTATTTAAAACACTTTTATAATTCATAAAAAACCACCTCCTTTATTTTATTTGAATAGTCTTTTAAGTATATCTTTTGCTTCATATTTTAAATTTTTATAAAAGTAATTAGAAAACAACTTGAAATTCTCTGTATTCTCAATTATTACATCACATGCAATAAAAGTTACCATAGCCAAGTCATCCCATTTATTCATATTTTCACTCCCATAGTATATTCATTATACTATATTATGAAAGTTAAATTTTCTTTGTTACATTTAAATTTTCAACTCTAAACCCAATTTCTCTATTTATCTTTCTATAACTGTCTATAAGTTTCTCTTCTCTACTTTTTTCACCGTTTAATAATAAATCCATAGTAATTTGTTCTTCATTAGGATAATATCGTTCTAACAACCTTTCTTCTAAATCTAATTGGGATGAAATAGTTAAATCATCTTCTATATGTTTAACATTAAAACCTCTTTTATATAAATCTCTTCCAACAAGAGCAAATCTATGACAATTAACAGGATCTTGTTTAGCACCTAATAATGCTATAGTATATCCCTTTGCTAAACCGTTCTTTAGTCTTTCAATCCCTTCTATAAAACTTGGTTCATTAATAACCTTTTCAAAATCTGAATATCCTTCCCACGTATAAATTATTTTATTATCTCTTTGTGCAGCAAACTCTCTCCCCATATAAATATATTTAAATCCTAGCTCTTTCAATGTAATGCCTAACGCTTCTTTATTATATTGAGTATTATATTTTGAATAAGGAGTTCCTCTAATATCAACTACTACATCTATTTTAAACTTTTTTAACATTTCAACAAATCTCTCTATAGAATAATTAGAATGTCCTATTGTATAAATATCTATCATAAACTTATCCTTTCTTTAACTAACAAATCTAATCTTTTTATCTTGTTAAAATATAGTCTTAATTTAATTTTTACTATAAATTCTTATATTATTTATAATATCGAGTAGATTTTAAAGTTATAATATTATGTTTCTCTTGCATATTTTCAATATCTAAAATAATATTATATTTATAAAGATATCATATTATTTTATTTTTATTAATATTTAGAATTAACAAAGGAGTTTAACATGCTAGCATTATTAATTATTTTTAGTTATCTTATGGGATCTATACCTAGTGGATACATTATAGTTAAGAAAAAGTTAAATAAAGATGTAAGAGATTATGGAAGTGGAAATATTGGCGCTACTAACGTTGGAAGAGTTGCTGGTAAAAAAATAGGTAAAATAACAGCTATACTAGATATGTTAAAAGCTATTGTCCCTGTCGTTTTAACACAAATACTTTTAGCTAATAATATATTAACAACTAATAAAAGTTTAAGCTTAGGATTAGTTGCATTAGCAGCAATACTTGGACATAACTACACTATTTTCTTAAAATTTAAAGGTGGTAAGGGAGTTGCAACTTCAGCTGCAGCATTTATGTTTATAGTTCCTAAAGCTTTCATAGTTACAGCGATAGTTTTCTTTGGCTTAAAACTTTTTACAAAAATAGTTTCTATTAGATCATTAACTGCTGCAGTAGTTTTATGTACTTCTACATGGCTTTTTGGTTATGATAAATACTTGATTATATCAACATTTATAGCTGCTGCACTTTGTTTTTGGAGACATAGAGCTAATATAAAAAGATTAATAGATGGAACTGAAAAATAATAATACTTTTAAAAATTCTTAAGTTACTTTATACTTAAGAATTTTTCTTTATAACCAGTTATATATAATTATTAGAAGAGGTGAATAATTTGATTAAGTATTTTACTATATATTTTATTATAATAAATTTCGTATCTTTTATATTAATGTACATAGATAAGAGACGCGCTATAAAAAAAGAATGGAGAATAAGTGAACATACACTTATATTGATATCTTTATTAGGAGTTTCAATTGGCTCTCTTATAGGAATGTATACTTTTAGACACAAAACTAAGCACCTAAAATTCAAAGTAGGAATTCCAATAATTCTAGTAATTCAGCTACTTGTAATAGCTAATATAATTAGATAATTTAAACTTTCGTAGTATATAAAAAAGAGCTGCTATTAAGCAACTCTTTTTTTGTCTTTATTTTTTTCTTTTCTTTCAAAATTCGAAATTAATATAAATGCTATCAATCCAAATACTATAGGACCTGCTAATTGGAATATTGTTGAAACGTAGTCTTTAGTTTCAATAGCTGGTTGAATTATTGTGAAGAAGTTTGCAAATCCAACTGTTATTGTAACTATTATCGCCCAAACTGTAGCCATTGTTTTACTCTTGAATATAACAAATGGTTTTTTAATATTATCATTTTTCTTAAAGTAAATAAAAGCTATAGCTAAGAACATAGTTGGGATTGTCATAGACACGTTACCCATAAGTATTAAGTAATCTAAGAATTTATCTGAATTACGTCCTCCAAATGATGCAATTAGTATTATAGCTATAACTGCTATACCTTGAACATACATAGCTTTAACTGGCATTCCATTCTTATCTAATTCAGTCCAGCTTTTTGGCCAAATTCCCTTTGGAGCTCCTTCAATTAATTGCTTTAACGGTGCATAAATTAATGTAAAGAATGCTCCAAGTAATGCTAGGAACATTGCAAGCCCTATATATCTAGCAAACCATGTACCCATTATTTCTATTCCATTCGGTGACAAGCCGAAAACCTTACCTAATTCTACTCCTAAGTTTTTAATAACAACATAAGAAACATTTGCCATTGTAACATTAGGATTATTTAATACTGCATCCCAATTTGTAAAGAATCCAACTGTAAGTATTGCTAAAGAATATCCAACTCCAATAACTATTGCTGAAATCTTAATCCCTTTCGGAAATGTTACTTGAGAGTTTTCAGTTTGGTCAACTAATCCCCCAACTGCTTCTAATCCGCCATAAGCAAAAATAGCGAAAACTAAGAATCCTAACACACCAAGAATTGATCCATATGCTGGATTTGGTGAATGTGTAAATTGTTCTAAAGTTATAGGTTGTGCAAATTTAAATTTGTTTGCACAAAGAACAATAATTGAACCAACAATCAGTACAACATTAGCACTTGTTACAAAAGCTCCTCCAACTGAAGCTACTTTTGAAATACTGTTCATTCCCTTTGATGATAGGAATGTTATTACTATAATAAAACATATTCCTAGAATTCCAAGTGTTTGTGCTGAGTTTAGGCCAAATAATGACCAAGTAGATGTTTTATCTGCACCAAATATTAGGTTTGATAAAGGTACCCATATAGAAGATGATACACTTACCATCCATACTATATAAGAAGAAAACCACATAAATGTCCCAATAAATGCAAATTTACGTCCTACAGAGCTTTCCATCCATGAATATATTCCACCTTTTTCATCTTTGTAAGCAGCACCAAACTCTGCCATCATAAATGCATAAGGAATAAAGAAGGCAATTGCCCCAAAAATATACCATGGAATAGCTGAATATCCCATAAGGTAAAATGCTCTTGGAATATTGTTAAAACCAAATACTGATGTAAAAATCATAAGTATAAGAGCCATTAAAGTTAATTTAGATGTACTTTTTTTACTTCCCATATCTTATCTCCTCTTTTGTTTATTAAAGTGTAATTCCACAGAATTATACTTTAAATTTAATAATAGCAAACTTAATCATTATATTCCATCTGATACATTAGCAAATATCTAATTAATTAACGTTTTCATTAAAATTATTTACTATTATCTTTATCAGAAGTCTATTTTTTATTCATAGTATAGATATCAAAATTTTTACGATAATAATTTTGACAAATTTTAATAATTAAAATGTTTTGTTACAACACTTTCAATAAGTTCATTTGATGATAAAATAGGTAAGGTTATATGATCTTTATTTTTATTATTAATATTATAATCAATGCTAGTAGTTATAGAGTTTTCATTTCTAGCCCAAGCTCTTCTAGCTACACCTCCCATAACATCCCAAAGGATAGCTGAATTTATTACTTCATCCACATAGAAACTACCATCTAAAACTAATCCAAATCCACCATTTATAGCTTTGCCTATACCAACTCCACCACCATTATGAAGAGCTACTAAACTCATACCTCTCGAAGCATTTCCTACATAGCATTGAACAGCCATATCAGCCATAATGTTACTACCATCTTTAATATTAGACGTTTCTCTAAAAGGTGAATCTGTTCCACTAACATCATGATGATCACGGCCTATCATTATTGGACCTATTTCACCATTCCTTATCATTTCATTAAACTTTAAGGCTATGTCTCTACGACCATAAGCATCTTGATATAGAATTCTTGCTTTTGTTCCAACTACCAAATTATTTTTCTGAGCATTTTTTATCCAAACATAATTATCTCTATCTTGTGCTCTCCTATTAGGATTAATACATTCCATTGCTGCCTTATCAGTTTTTATTAAATCCTCTTCTTTTCCACTTAAACATACCCATCTAAAAGGGCCATAACCATAATCAAAAAGTTCAGGTCCCATTATATCTTCTACATAAGAGGGAAAAATAAAGCCATCCTTTTCATCTATTCCATTTTTAGATATTTCTTTAACACCTGCATCAAATATAGCTTTCATAAATGAATTTCCATAATCAAAGAAATATACCCCTCTGTTACATAATTCTTTTATTAATTTGAAATGGTCTTTTAGTGTACAATCAACTAATCTTTCAAACTCTGCTCTTTCTTCTTTTAAAAGTCTAGTTCTCTCTGCAAAATCAATTCCTCTTGGGCAGTATCCACCATCATATACAGCATGACAAGATGTTTGGTCAGATAAAAGGTCTATGTTTTTATTATTTTTCACGACATATTCTAGTAAGTTTACTATATTTCCATGATAAGCTATTGAAATAGGTTCTTTTCTAAATTTATATTCTTCTGCAATCTTAAATACTTCATCTAGATTATTAGATACAATCTTAATCCACCCCTGGTTGTATCTTGTTTCAATTCTTGAATAATCAACTTCTGCAATTATACCAACTGCTCCAGCTATTTCTGCGGCTTTACCTTGAGCTCCACTCATTCCACCTAAACCAGATGATACAAAAATATAACCACTTAAATCTTCATCCTCTTTAATTCCAAGCTTTAATCTTCCTGCATTTAATATGGTATTAAAGGTTCCATGCACTATTCCTTGAGGACCAATATACATCCATCCACCTGCTGTCATTTGTCCATAGTTTGCTACACCTAATTGCATAGCTCTATGCCAATCTTTTAAATTATCGAATTGTCCTATCATAATAGCATTAGTAATTATTACTCTTGGTGCTTCTTTTCTTGATTTAAAGAGACCTACAGGATGACCTGATTCAATAACTAAAGTTTGCTCGTTTGTAAGTTCTTCTAGATATTTTTTAACTAAACAATACTGCATCCAATTCTGAAACACTTGTCCAGTTTCTCCGTAAGTAACAAGTTCATATGGATATAAAGCTATGTCAAAACTTAAATTATTATCTATCATAACTTGAAATGCTTTTCCCTCTATACATTTACCTTTATATTGATCTATAGGCTTACCATAAATCCTTTCCTTCGGCCTAAATCTATATCCATATATCCTTCCTCTAGTAGTAAGCTCTTCTAAAAATTCTGGTGCTATTTCTTCATGCAATTCTTCAGGAATATATCTCAAAGCATTTCTAAGAGCTAACTCTGTTTCTTCTTTTGTCAAATTAAATCCTCTATCAGGGGCTCTTCTTATACCTTCTTTAAATATAGTCTTATCTGGCAATACATTATCTAATTTTATATTCATTGAATTATATATATCTTTATTATTCATAAATCTCAACCTTCCATTAACATTCTAATTCCATTTGCACCTTCTTCAATATATCATCTCTTTTATCTCTACCATTTTTTATAGTTTCATTACATTCATAAATAATTAAAGATACATATTCTCTGTCTTCTATATATTTTGCATTTATCTTTACATTTAGTGCAGCTCCTTCTATAGCTGACTGTAATGATAATGCAGCTACCCCAACATCAGTTATAGCATTTTTATTTCCATATAAACATGCCAAATATATATAATCATATAGCTTATAGCTTTCTCTAAGAGTTTGAAGAGGTATATATAGAGCCTCTTTATAGCTATCTTGAATTTTATTATTTCTAAAGCTAATCTCATCTCCATTAGACTTAGGTAGTTTATAAGCTTTCATAACTTTATTGAAGGCAACAGCATCGTCCTCCATAAGTTTTAAAAATAATCTTGTTATATTACCTATCCTATCTTGTGCTAATAATATTTCACTCTTTACACTTTTATCTAAATTTAAAAACATGCTTTTATTACTTGTAATATCATAAACCATACTTACTAAAGATGATGATAGTGCTGCTAATAATGCCGCTACAGTTCCCCCTCCTGGTGTTGGTTCTGAGGAAGATACATTTTCTAAAAAGTCTTCTATTTTACTATTTGCAAACATTTGTTCATACCCCCTAAAATTTTAACTTTCCACTTTCAACTAATATTTTTCCATTTTTTATAACTTTATCTACTGCATTACTTCCAATATGATATATTAAATATTCTAAACTATTACTATTAAAAACTGTTATATCAGCCCTTTTACCTACTTCTATACTTCCTATTTCTTTTTCTCTATTTATTGCACAAGCAGCGTTTATAGTAACTGCATTTATAATCTCTTCTGGTAATAATCTCATTCCATAGCATGCTAAAGTCATAGTAAATTGTAATGATTCATTAGGTGATGTTCCTGGATTACAATCTGTAGATAATGCTATCTTCACTCCATTATCTATCATCTTCCTAGCGTCAGCATAGTGATTCAGCATTAAATAAAATGATGTAGATGGTAATAAAACTGCAATCACATTATTTTCGCATAAAGATACTATTCCTTTGTCTGATATAGCTACTAAGTGTTCAGCAGAAGTTGCTTTTAACTCACCAGCTAATTCACTTCCCCCTATACTTTCTATTTCATCACCATGAATCTTAGCTTTCAATCCTTTACTTATCCCAGCTTCTAAAATCCTTTTTGATTCTTCTACAGTAAATACTCCTCTCTCACAAAATACATCTATATATTCTGCTAAGTTATTATCTACTATATATGGAATATGATTATTAATTATTTCCTCAATATATTTTTCTCTATTGTATTTATACTCTTCTGGAATAGCATGAGCTCCAAGATAAGTTGATATTATATCTATTGGGTGAGTATCATTTAATTTTTTATTAACTTTTAGTATTTTAACTTCATCTTTAAGATTCAATCCATAGCCTGATTTACTTTCAATAGTTGTTGTACCATGCAAAAGCATATTATTTAATCTAATTTCACTTTCTTTTATTAATTGTTCTAATGATGCATTTCTTGTACTTCTTACTGTACTTAATATACCTCCACCAGCTTTAAGAATATCTATATAGCTTTTATTATTTAACTTTAACTTAAGCTCCTTTTCTCGTGACCCACTATATACTATATGAGTATGACAATCTATTAGACCTGGAGTTACAGTTTTACCATTACAGTCTATAGATACAGCCTCATTATTAAGATATTTTAAATATCCATCTCCCTCACCAATTTCTTTGATATATTCATTTTCTATTACTATATATCCATTAGCAATTATTCCTGCATCTTTCATCTCATCTTTAGTTTTTCCATGACTTCCTCTACAGATAACAAGAGAGCTTATATTTTTTAATATTAAAGACATACTATAGCCTCGTTTCTAATATTTGTTCTTTAGAAAAATTTTCAATTTGGAGATAGTATTCTGCACATTGTATTAATGCAGCCATTGGCACTAATCCAATAACTTCACTACCTATTACATTAACTCCATATCTTTTAGCTTCCATCTTTATCATCTCAAAAGCTCTATATATTGCAGTTTTCTCATAATTAACTAAATTCATAGATACTTGAACTATATTTCTCTCCTTTAGCTCTACTGGCATAGCTTTAACATACCTTAATCCACCACCTATGTGTCTAACAACCTTTGCTATATTTTGAGCTATCTCTATATTATTTGTATCTAAATTAACATTAAAGGCAACCAAAGGTACTCTTGCTCCAATAGCAGCACATCCTAACTTGGCATTCATTACACTAGGTCCATAATCTGGTTTCCATTCTGGATTATTTATTTTTTCAAAAAACCCTTCATATTGCCCTTTTCTAACTGTTGCTAAATTTCTTCTTTCCTCTTTAGTAGCAGCATCTTCATATAAATATATAGGTACTTTATATTTATCCCCTATCTCTTTAGCAACTTTATTAGCTAAGCTTATACATTCTTCCATAGTTACATCATTAACAGGCACAAAGGGAACAACATCTAAAGCTCCCATCCTCGGATGCTCACCATTATGTTTTCTCATATCTATATATTCATATACCTTATCTGCCATATTTAGTATATCTCCTTACTAATATTTTAACTCTACCACTTTTTCAACCTCTCTTAATAGTTCCTCTGATGTTATTAACTCAGTAATTTTTTCTAAATCTTTATACATAATCTTATCTTCTTTTACAAAGTCTACATGTCGCCTTACAATATCATAAGCAACCTTTGTTCCTTTTCCTAATATTAATCCTTCTCTAAAGTCAATAGCTTGACATGCCGCCATAATTTCTGTGGCAATTACCCTCTTTACATTTTCTAATATTTCTCTACTCTTTCTAGCAGCAATTGTTCCCATACTTACATGGTCTTCTTGATTACCTGAAGAGGGAATTGAATCAACTGAGGCTGGATGAGCTAAAACCTTATTCTCTGAAACTAATGAAGCTGCTGCATATTGAGTTATCATAAATCCTGAATTCAATCCTCCATTTTCTATTAAAAATGATGGTAAATCATTCAATTGATTATTAATTAATCTTTCAAGACGTCTTTCAGATATATTAGCTAATTCAGCTAAAGCTATTCCTAAAAAATCAAAACTTAATGCCATAGGTTGTCCATGAAAGTTACCACCTGATATTACATCACTATCTTCTAATATAGTTGGATTATCTGTTACAGAATTCATCTCTATTAAAACTTTTTCTTCTACATAAGATATTGCATCTTTACTTGCTCCATGCACCTGTGGTATGCACCTTAAAGAATAAGCATCTTGTACTCTTAGTTCTCCCTGTCTAGTAATATAAGTACTTCCTTCAGTTAAATTCAAAATATTTTCGGCAGTTTTTAATTGTCCCTTATGAGGTTTTACTTTATGAGCTCTTATATCAAAAGCATCCTTTATGCCTCTTAAAGCTTCTAAAGTTAATGCTGCTGCAATATCACTTACCTTTATTAAATTAATGGCGTCATAAACTGTTAATGCCCCTATTGCTGTCATTACTTGAGTACCATTAATTAATGGCTAACCCTTCTTTGGAAGTTAATTCTACGATATTAACATCTGCTTTTATCATAGCTTCTCTTCCTGACATAATCTCCCCTTTATACTCTGCTTCACCTTCACCTATCATTGGTAAAACCATATGTGATAGTGGAGCTAAATCTCCTGAAGCACCTAAAGAACCTTTTTCAAATATTATTGGATTAATATTCTCATTTACCATCTTTATTAAAGTTTCTAATGTACTAAGTCTTATACCTGAATAACCAATTGATAGAGCATTAGCTCTTAAAACCATAATAGCTCTTACAACATCTGTAGGAAGAGGCCTCCCTGCTCCGCATGCATGTGAAAGTATTAAATTACGTTGTAGCTTTTTGCAATCCTCTGTTGATATAGTCACATTAGCAAACTTTCCAAATCCAGTCGTAATCCCATAGACTACTTTTTTCTCATTTTCAATTTTCTCTACTATAGCTCGTGATTTTTTAACCTTATCTTTAGCAGCATCATCAATCTTCACCTTTCGATTAAATCTAGATATATTAATAAGTTTCTGTAAAGTAAGTTCTTTCCCATTAATTATTATTTCTTCCATATACCTCTCCTTATTATCTTATAGTATTTATAGAAAATTCTGATAATTATATATAATAAAAAGAGAGGATTTGCCTCTCTTTTTACTGTCACTATATTTTAATTTTATATCTTTATCCATTATTTGTAAATAATTTAAATGCTAATTGTCATCACTAATGATAGACATAAATCTTAATAAATCAAGTAATAAATTTAGAAAACTAATAAATATAGAGTATGATAGTTGTACTACCTCACCTTCAGATAGTCTTCCGTATCTACACCTACTTTGTATAGACTTCATTATATAAATAGCGTAAAGCGAGTATATTAAAATTCCAGCAGTAGATAAAAGTAAATCAAATATCCCAAATCTAAAAAAGAAAATATTAATAAACTCTAGTATAATCAATGCAAGAATTCCACCCCAAATTATTGGTGAAAGTTTCATAATCTTTTCTTCTGATGTTCTTAATGCCAAAAAATAAGCAAAAGCAAATACTAATAATACTCCTACAATACATGAAATAAAAATCTCTGGCCCTAATCTTGCAAAATAATAAACATACGTAGAACCAGTAAGAATTCCTAAAATAAATGCATATGTGTACATGCTAGCTTTATTTCTTATAAGTCCACCTCTTTTAGAAAATGCTGAAAATAATACTACTACAAAAAAAGCTATATTTAACATATATCTAAATGTAGCAGGTATAAATTTCACGCCTATTATACCACCGATAACTAAAAATATAAGAGCTATAAAAAAAGTTTTTAATATGGATAAATAGTTTTCCTTAACCATTTTTACTCCTCCTTAATCTTTTAATTAACATTACCACTTTCATATATATTATTCAAATGATATAGGATAATTTTACAAAATATTAATATAATATCCATATTAAATTTCCATTACTTCTTAACCAATACATTTATATATTACTTTTCTATATAAGTTTCAATTAATTCTTGTATCATTTTTTTATTTATAGATGAACTTTTAATATTACTTCCTGATAAAATATCTTGAATCAACTCTTTTTTATCTTCTTGTAAAGTAACTATACTTTCTTCTATAGTTTCTTTAGCAATTAATTTAATTACTTCTACATCTTTTTCTTGTCCTATCCTATGAGCTCTATCACTTGCTTGAGATTCTACAGCAGGATTCCACCAAGGGTCAAAATGTATAACTAAATTTGCTGAAGTTAAATTCAATCCAGTTCCTCCAGCTTTTAAAGATATTAAAAACACTTTCACATCATCACTATTGTTAAAATCATTAACCAATTTCATTCTCTCTTTAGATAAAGTATCACCACTTAATTTGAAAAATTTAATATTATCCTCTTCTAATTCAGCTCCGAACATATCTAAAACAGATGTAAATTGAGAAAAAATTAAAATCTTTCTATCATTTTTTATTGCACTTTTAATTAACTTATGAGCGATTATAAATTTGCCACTATTCCCAATATACTCTGGAAATACCAATGCAGGATGGAGACAAATCTGTCTCAATCTAGTTAAATGAGATAATACTTGAATATTAGAATCTGTTTTAATTTTCTCACGTACGTTATTAAGATAGTTTTTATACATAAATCTTTGATTTTCGTCTAATTCTACTATAATTCTCTTTTCACTTTTACCTGGTAAATCTTTAGCTACTTCTTCCTTTGTTCTCCTCAAAATAAAAGGATTTATTAAGGTCTTAAGCAACATCATGCTCTTTTCATCATCCTTACTAAATTTACTTTCAAATTCTTTTGTAGAATATAAAAATCCTGGCATTACAAAATCAAATATACTCCAAAGTTCTTTTAAGCTGTTTTCAATAGGAGTACCAGTTAAAGCTAATTTAAACCTTGATTTAATCTTTTTTACAGCTTCTGCATTTTGTGATTTATAATTTTTAATATTCTGAGCTTCATCAATAATGCAAATATCAAATTCTTTATCAATAAATTTATCTAAATCATTTTTTAATATTCCATAAGTAGTAATCAGACCATTAAATTTTTTATAATCTTTTAGTACATCATCTCTCTTATCTCCATATACAATTCCTACTTTTAAACTAGGAGCAAACTTTAAAAACTCATCTCTCCAATTAAAGATAAGTGAAGTTGGTACTATAATAAGAAACTTCTCCTTCTTCTTCATTGATAAGAATGCTATTGTTTGTAAGGTCTTACCCAACCCCATATCATCTGCTAAAATTCCACCAAAATCTAATTCATATAAATTATCTATCCACTTAACACCTTCATATTGATATGGCCTTAAAGTTGACATTAGCATTTTACTAATTTTTATTTCTTTAGATTTTAAAGCTTCAAGCTTATCTTCTACAGATTTTAAACTTCCATTGTTATATATAAAGGATAAATCACATTTATTTATAATACCTTGAACTAAAGATGATTTAGATTTATTAATATATGATATACCTTTATCTAAATCTTTCTCTAAATTCAAAAGGTTTATCATATTAAATAGTTCTTTAATCTTATCATCTAATAAATCAATAAAATTATTTTTCTTAGTTTTATAAAAACTCTTATTATTTTTAAATGCTAAATAAGCCTCTTTAAATTCCTCTTGCGTGATATCCTTAATTCCATATGATAATTTTATTGCCCAATCCTCTTCATATACTGTTCCATATAAATCTTTAGAAGTATAAACATTAAATTCATTCAAGTCCTTAGGTATGATTATTTCCCCTGAAGTTAAAAGTTCATTTTCTCTAGAATGTAAAAATGAATAGAGCTTTTCATCATCACCAACAAATTTCATTCTTGCATTATTTTTTATGAATCCATATCTTTCAAAGGTCATTATTACTCTTTCTTCATATTTTAAGTCTCTAATCCATCCTAGTTTAACCTTATTATCCTTTAATACGTTTATTACTTTATCACCATAGATAACCTTGATATCACAAAATATATTGTCTTTTTCTTTATATATAAAATATTTCCCCTTCAAAAACTTTCTCATATAATTTCTTAGATCATCACTTACATTTACCTTCTTAGTAATACTAGAAAGTGTGGAAATTATATTAATAAAATTCTGATTATTTCCTGGAAAATATTTGAAGTTATTTTTCTTCAATTCATTATATATAGGTATAAAAGCCTTAGAAATTTCTTTTTCCAATAAATAAATCTCTCTATTAAATAAAAAAACTCTTTTCTCATTATCTAAAGGAACAGGCAAATTTTTTTCAGACCATAATACAAATTGCCCATTTTCTTCTTTCAAATTAAAAGCTATATCAATAGTACCTTTATTAATTTTAGTTTTATACTCTAGGTATATATCTTTAAATAGTATTTCTTCATTAGGTATTTTACCTAATAGTAGTGGCAATTGCTTTTGCTCGATTTTAATTTTAGCACTACTAGTACTATTATTTAGAATATTTACTTTAATATAATCTAAGTATTTTAAATCACTTTCATTGATTTTATGCTTTAAAGGTGAATACTTGAAAGTATCAGTCAGCTTTATCTCTTTATCATTAAAAACTGAATAAATAAACTCTTTTATATTACTAATTAAATATTTTGATTTATTTCCTACTTTTAGTTCTAAAAAAAATTGATTTAAATTATTTATCTTATGATAGTAAATCTTACTTTCTATATGTAGTATCTCTCTCACATCTTTATTTGGTGAACTTTGCGAGTTTTCCTTACTATCTTTAATCTTACTCTTTAGCGACTCTAAAAATCTTAAAGATGTAGCTGCTATATGTTCACAATAATATGAGTACCCTTGCTCTAAGTAATCTTTATACTTACTGCATGTACATTTATAGCCACATAATCTCTCTTTATTTAAGTCATATTTAAGGTGTGTATTAATAACTTTATTATCATTTTCTAGTTTACCGTATATATGATAAACACCATCTACTTTTTTCCCTTGAATACTTTTAACAGCTTTATTTAATATTAATTCGTTTCCTTTTTTTCTAGTTAATCCACTACAACTTCTTAAAATATTTTCTTCTAAACGTTTATAATTCAATTTAATCACCTAAACTAAAAAAGACTCTTAAAAGAGTCTTTTATTTTTATTCATATTATACTTCTTATATATTATAAATTCCACTACTTTTATTTTATATTACGCTTACCTTCTTTTAGATAATAATAATGAAATTGCAGATACACCAACTAAAACTCCTGCTGAAACTAAAGCTAACTTTTTCACTGTATTCATAGTACACCTACAAGTCTCTTCATAATCTTCACAGAAAGCATCACATGGATAATTTTCTTTATATTCATCATTCTCATAATCATATTCATTTTCGTAATAATCTTTGTATGCATCTTCAAAATCATTGTCTTCACAACAATTATTATCATAATCATAGCTATAAATATAATAATTTCTATTGGTTATTTTGGGAATTCGTATTCTTTTTTTCATATAATTTAATCTTTTTTCTTTATTAATTCCTATGTTATCGTACATTAAATTCACCTCAACATTATTATTGACAAGTAAATTAAAATTTATAAGCAAAGAAAAAACTCTACTTCGTTTATTTAAATAACAATACATACACTCATATATAAGTTATTTCTTAAAAATTAATTTTCTTCATAATAGTTGAGGTGTACTTTTATCTATATTTAATTATTTATAGAACTAATTTATTATAGGCTCTTATCATTTACATTGTCTAACCAATTTTCGATATCACCAATAATTGAGCTTACACAGCCATCTTTAAATGGAGATTTTAAATTTGCTAGTTTAACAAGTTCTAAGAATGATTTAGTTCCACCAGCTTTACAAAGTCTTAAATAATCATTCCATGCAACTTCTCTATTTTCATTAGCTTTCTTCCAGAATTGAAGTGCACAAATTTGAGCTAATGTATAATCAATATAGTAGAATGGATTTTCAAAAATATGACTTTGTTTAAACCAGAATCCTCCTCTTTCTAAGAAATCATCACCTTCATAATTTTTATGTGGCAAATATTTCTTTTCTAATTGTCTCCACATATTTTTTCTTTCCATAGGTGTAGCTTCTGGATTCTCATAAACAAAATGTTGGAATTCATCTACAGTTACACCATAAGGTATAAATTTAATAGCTGACCCTAAATGTGTAAATTTATACTTATCTGTATCTTCTAAAAAGAAATTATTCATCCAAGGCCATGTTAAGAATTCCATACTCATAGAATGTATTTCACAACTTTCATAAGTAGGCCAAACAATTTCAGGTACAGAAATCCAAGTAGAATTATAAACTTGGAATGCATGTCCTGCTTCATGTGTTAATACATCAATATCTCCTGAAGTTCCATTAAAGTTTGAGAAAATAAAAGGTGACTTATAATCATTTATATAAGTACAATATCCTCCACCTGCTTTACCTTCCTTAGTTTCAAGATCAAGTAACTTTCTTTCTACCATAAAGTCAAAGAATTCTTTTGTTTCAGGAGAAAGTTCACTGTACATTTTTTCTCCATTAGATAATATCCAATCTTTATCTCCTTTAGGTGTAGCATTTCCTGAAGTGAATTCCATATCTATATCATAATACTTTAATTCGTCTAATCCCAATCTTTCTCTTTGTCTTTCATATAGCTTAGAAGCAACAGGTACTATATATTCTTTAACTTGCTTTCTAAACTCACTAACCATTTCTGCATTATAATCAGTTCTACTCATTCTTATATAACCAAGCTCTACAAAGTTGTTATACCCTAACTTTTTAGCTATCTTAGTTCTTACTTTTACTAATTTATCATAAATTGAGTCAAACTCATCTTCATGTTCTGTAAAGAATTTTGATGAAGCTCCCCATGCTGCTTCTCTAATCTTTCTATCAGTTGATTCTTTGTATTTTCCTAAACCTGGTAGATTTAATACTTCACCGTTAAATGGTATCTTAGCTGAAGCAATAAGTTTTACATACTCTGAAGTTAATTTATTTTCAAGTTGCAAATCTTCAATAATATCTTTAGAGAAAGCTTTAAGCTTTAATTCTAGTAATTTAAATAATTGCTTACCATATTCTCTTTCTAACTCTTCTCTAAACTTAGAAGCAACCATTGCCTTGTTGTATCTATCATCTAGTTCTTCATATAATGGAGAATTTTCATCCCAGTAATCTTTTTCTTCACTATAAAACTCATCATTTGTGTTTATAGTGTATCTTATACCAGCAAGTTCCATCATAGTCATAAGTGTACCCCTTAAAGCATTTATATCTTCTAATGCTTTCTTACACTCTTCGTATGTTGAAGCATTTGTGAATTTATCTAATAAAATATTAAATTCACTTTTATATTCTTCATAACTTGGTCTTTCATATGTATAGTCTTTAAATTCCATCTTAGCCCCTCCAATATGTAAATATGTTTCATGAAAATTATACCATATAATATATATAATTCCAACAATATTATTTTAGGCAATATCAACTTATTTATATTTTTATTCCTTAATAACAATGTATCTTTTTAAGCCACCATACTTCTCTTTTTCTATAGCTATTTTATATCCCAATTTAATGAATGTATTTAAACTAAATTCGTTTTGTGGTGCTACTGTTGCACAAAAAATACAGCATCCTTTACCTTTTGCAACTTTTTCAAGTTCTTCTACCAAAGTTCTTTGTAACCTATTTCCTCTATAATCTGAATGTACTACTGTGGATTCAATATGAGCTATTGAAATAAGTTTTTTATCATCATAATTTAGATCATATCCTAAGTTAAATTTTTCAAATTCTGGCTTTATCATAGCACCAAAAGCTATAAGTTCATCATCTTCAGTAACAACTCCTATAACCTCGCCGTTATTGTTTATCATGTTTTCAAACTCTTCTTTTTCTGTCTTAGCAAAAAGGCTTTTATCTACCATACTCTCATATATGAAATCTTGAAGTAATAAAATTTTATCTAAATCCCTATTTGTCAACCTTCTAATCTTTGCATCAATAATTCTTCCACTAATATGTTTTATCTTAATACTTTTATTCATAAATTCTCCTATATACTTTTAAAGTAATTAACTATTAGTTAGATTGAACACTTTCAATTAGTTCTATTTCTTTCTTAGCTTCTTCATAGCTTTCATCAGCATTATATACAACTTTAAAGTATTCTAAAGCATCTTCTAATTGTCCTAACCCTTTATATGCTAATCCCATTCCAAAATATACATCTAAAGTATTTTCGCCAAGATCAATTGCCTTTTCAAAATTATCTATAGCTTTAAAATACTCTTCTTTTCTTAAATAATATTCTGCAAATCCTATATAAGCATTTCCTAAATTATTATCTAAATCTAGTGCATGATTAAAGTGATTTAATGCTTCATCTTCTTTATTTAAATATTTAAGTTTTATCCAACCTATATTTACTTCTATATAAGCAGAATCTTTGCTATCAAGTTTATTTTTCTTTAACGCTTCTTCTGCTCTTTCTACTCCTTCTTTATAGTTACCTAGCTTAATATCTATATCAGTAAGATAAGCTATTGAGAAAAAGCTATTTGGTCTTTCTTTTAATAATTCTAAAAATATCTCTTTACTTTCTTCATATTTCTCTAAATAGAATAAAGATTCTCCTTTTAAACTCTTAGCAAAATTTATATTTACTGACCCTTCCTTTAATCCTTTATCTATAGCTTCTATAGCTTCTTCAAATAAATTTAAAGCCATATAGCACTCACCTATATAAATATAAATTTCAGGATTATTGCTTTCTTCTAAAGTATTTATGCAAAACTCTAAAGCCTTTTCCACATCCTCATTCATTAAATTTTCATATTCACGTAAAAAATCCATATTTAGTTCCATTTCTTTCTCTCCTTAATATTAAATGATAATAAATATTTATAAATTATACCTACATTAATTATTAACTTCTCTTTGAAAATAATTAATTAAAGTAAGTCTTCAAATATTGCATTTGAAACATTCTGTAAATCTTGTGGTGCTAACTTAACTTGTAAGCCCTTTTTACCACCACTTACACATACTCTCTCTAAACTTTCAGCATCTTTATGAATAAATGTTTTATATAACTTCTTCATACCAATTGGTGAGCATCCACCACCCTCTATTTATATACTAATTTTTTATTAAATTTTCATAATTTCCTGATACTATATTTATTAGATCATTAGGATTTATTTTAATTTGATATCCAATCTTACCAGCACTAACAATAATAAAATCTAACTTCTTAGCACTTTCATGTATAAATGTTTTATATTCCTTCTTTTGACCGATTGGAGAACATCCACCACGAATATATCCGGTATACTTCATTATGTCATTAACATGGATCATTTCAACTTTCTTTTCTCCTGATATTACAGCTGCTTCTTTTAGATTTAATTCCTCTGCTACTGGGATAACAAAAACATATAATTCCTTACTTGTCCCTTGCGCTACTAAAGTTTTAAATACATGATCCTCATCTATTCCAATTTTATATGCTACAGATACTCCATCTATTTTCCCATCATTACTTTCATAAGTAATCACTTCATAATTTACTTTCTTTGAATCTAGTATTCTCATTGCATTTGTTTTTATCATTTTTTCTTTAGCCATAATTCCACCTCATTCATTGCAAATTATTTTATATTATACATTAAATAATTATTTTTATATATATTTTTTTCTACCTCTTATTTCTAATCTGAATTCCTGATTCATAAATTCAAGAAGTTCTTCTCTATTGTAAATCTTAGATATATCAGAAATATCTCCTATATTAAGAATAAAGTTGTCATCAACTTCTTTACCTTTAAAAGCTAATCTATACTCATGTTGATAAGCAAAATAATTATCTTTCCAAAATGCTATATTACTAAAATCATTATCTATATCCCTAGTTCTATCTACATAATTTATATTCATATCTGTATATTTAACTTTTCTCCCATCTATACCTATCCCATTATCATTACATGATTTTAACACTCTCTCTATAAATTTTCTTGGGCTTGTAATTATTATTGCATTATTCCAATAAGGTTTTTCACACATTTCACTTAATATATCTAATAGTTTAATATCTGTAAAAGCTGTCTGCTCATCCTTATCAATAAATTCAAAATCATTAGTAGTAAGTGCTGTTATACAAAATACTGGCATACGTTCAATATTTTTGACAGACAAAAATGATGATACATTATCTAATTTCCATACCAATTCATTAGTTTCATAACTATAAAATTCAGCCGTAACTTCTGTCATTTTATATTTACCTTCTAATATATCTCCCATATCCTTATCACCAGTTTCTTTTTCTCTATCTGAATACCACTTCAAATTTTTGCAATACACTTGTCCTTTTTGTAACATTTCTAAATTTTTTAATTCTCCAAACTTCATTAATAATATGATTCTATCATCAATCTCTTTTAATATTCCCATAATAACAAACCTCCATATGTATTATATAATTATAATTTTACATAATTTAGCATAAACAAAAAAGAGCCAATTAGCTCTTTTATATATAAATATTATTTAAGTAGTAATTTTTTCTTGCTTAGATATCCAATAAGCATAGCCTTAGCTATTCTATCAACTTCAACAATTTCTTCTTTACCATTTATACATCCCACTAATCTCAATTCTGAACATTGTTCAACTATATCTAAAATATTTTTTTCTTTAATATTATCCATACTTTTTACCCCTTAAATATTTTCATCTAATAATTAGTTATTATAAGTTCTTTGTATTTTCCTCGTCCCTTTTCATCTTTAGAAACCGAGTAGTTAACTTCTACTTCTTTTATATTAAAATCTTTATACCATTCCCTAACCTTTGGATGGTCATTTATAGTTAATAAAAACTTACCTTTTAAATTCTTAAGCTTGTCCAGTAATATAATATGTTCATCTTCTCCAAACTTATTATCATATCCACTCGTTTCAAAATATGGTGGATCACAAAAGAAAAAACTATGTTCTTTATCATATTTATCTATTATCTTCTCAAAACTTAAATTCTCTACATATGTATTTTTTAGTCTTTCTCTTATTTCTCCTAGAACTTCTTTAAATATATGTTGACTTGGCTTTTTAGTTATCGCATATCCATACACCTTACCTTTTCCTGCAAAACTTTGAGTTATTAAATATAAAAATCTTATAGCTCTATGTATTTCAGTTAAATATTCAATGCTGCAATTTTTATATTCTTCAAAAATATCTCTTCCCGAAAATTCATATTTTAGTAGTCTTTCAATCTCTGGTGAGTGATATTTTATTGTTTTAAATAAATTTACTAGTTCTCTATCTATATCATTAATTACCTCAACCCTACTTTCTTCCTTTCCGAAATATACCCAACCTGCACCAAAAAATAGTTCTACATAACAAGTATGTTTAGGTATCATTTCTATTATCGTATTTCTTAATTTAGATTTCCCCCCCACTCTGCAAATCGGTGGTTTTAGCATATGTTCTCACTCCTTTTTGTTGGTCAATTTCAATATATCATATTTAAATTAAAAAGTATCGAAATGTGCAAACTCTGCACATTTTCCCATTTAATACCAAGAGGAGTTGACTTTTAAATGAATTTGTGCTATATAAGCAAAAATTTATCCAAATTAAGACTGAGAAATAATTACCCTCAATCTTACGTATCTGCTATACTACATATAGATAGATCTCTTATTAGCAAATATGAAAGGGGAAGTCTCTACCCTAACTTGCAAACTTTAATTAAGTTAGCAAAGTTTTATAATGTAAGTTTAGACTATCTCCTATCAAATAATGATATATAGTAATTAACTTATATCATTACACACAGCAATATACTTTATAGGTATATTGCTATCTAATATATATCAGCAATAAAACTTCCTTTTAATCCTTTGCTTAATAAATTTACTAAACATTTTGATAGCTCTATCCCATTTCTAAAATATTCATCTACTAATAATTGAATTAAAAACGTTGCACTTTTTCCCTTCTTATTTCTGAAATTCTTAATAGCTTCTCTTACTAAATATTCATCTGATAAACTTAATACTTTCTTAGCAAACTTACTATTATCTATATTGGTAACACTTCTTGCTAATCTTACATTTGTATGATTATCTATTTTGCTTTGCTTCTTCTCTTCTTCTATACTCCTTCCCCTCTTTTCCTCTTCATATTTAAGTATATCTTCAACTGCTATTTGACCTGCTACTGGCATATTTCCGTTACTATCAACTCCTATCTTTTTATTTTCTTCTTTATTTGATTGTTTTACTTTATTTTCTATTAAATGTTTTAATCTTTTGTATATATTATAGTTACCAGATGCACCCTTTCTCTTCTCTATTGATATGTATTTTAATTCAGATAATCTTTTAATACCTTTCTTAACTGTTGCAACTGATATATTTATATTCTTTGATATTGTTTCTATTGAAGGGAAACTACATTGCTTCTCTTCATTATATAGGCTTAATAGATATGTATATATTCTAAATTCATTAGATGTGATGTTTTTATCTGTTATTATTTCATGTGATAATTTTAAGAATTGCATTTGTAGTTCACCTCCTATCAACTTTAAAGTATTCCATTTTAACTTTATAGTTGAATTATAATACTTCCCCATACAACTGTCAATATATTTTTAAACTTTTTAGTTGAAATATTGAACTTTAAAGATGAATGTGTTACACTTTAATTGAGGTGATGTAATGGCTATTAAAAATGATATAAAGTCATATATCATAAAAGAAGGATTAACTATAACAAAACTACAAGAAATACTTAATGAAAAAAATCAAACTAATCATAGTGTTCAAAATTTAAGTAAAAAAATATCTAACGAAACTTTAAAGTATAGTGATGTTATAGAGATTGCCGACATACTTGGTTATGATATCAAGTGGGAAAAAAGAAAGTCTTAGTTAAATCTAAGGCTTTTTTCTTTTATCTAAAATTAATTTATTTTTAATTATCATTGAGCAAATACCGAAGGTTATTAGCTAATATATAAATATAATAAATAAGTCTTGATAACTAAATATAGATTATGGTTGTTTTTTATACTTTTAAAAGTCTAAAATTTATACTTTTAAATTTTTATATCCAATAATTGCATTTGAATATTTTTCTTATATCTGTGTATACTATTATTGTTTAATTAATCTTTAGGGGGAGGTATATTGTGGGGGAGAACGGAAGTACTAAAGATGAATTAATCTTAAAGGTGGATTATTCCTCTTTAGAAACTATTGATAAGTTTATTGACTTATTAAAATCTAATAATGTAGAAGTTAAAGCTCTTGGGAGAGACGAGTATGTGATTAAACTTTAATTTCTACATAAAAATAACCCTAGATAATTAAAGTAATAACTATCTAGGGTTTATTTTAATTAATTATTGTATTGATATATTTTATATGCTATACTATTTACATAGTTTAGTTACGATTTTATATAGTATAATCAGTTTTAATAATTCTACGACTGATTCAAACATGGTTTGCACCTCCTTTCAAGGTGTAATATTAAAAGCTTAGATATTAGCCGTATCTAAGCTTTTTTCTTTTCTCAAATAAAAAAGATAGATTTTAATTAATCTATCTTTCTATAAGTGGCAATATTTCATTTTTCTTTAATAATTCATATATGAACAATCTACCTTTTTGAGTCCACTTGGTATTCATCTTTATATCTTCTCTTCCGTTACTTCTTTTAATATCTACTGTTTCTGAATGAGTATATCCTTTTCCATGATGTTCACTATATAATAGCCATTGTCCACTTTGTTTATATTGAATATGTAAATCATGTAGGATATTATTCATTTGCTTTCCACTCATTCCATAGTCTTTAGCTATTTGAGTTATAGTAACTAATCCTGGATTCTTTAATATTGTATCTGTATAATCTGCCTTTGGTTTAAGCTCTCCTATTAATTGACTTTGTTGTGAAGTTATAAGCTTCAGTTCTTCTACTTTTCTATTGGATATTTCTAAAGCCCTCTTCATTATCATTTCAGGACTATTCCACATTTTTTCAACTTCTAAAAAATATTTTCTAGCTTGTTTACCTTTTTCATTTCTTTGGATCATTGCGATTTCTTTTGCCATATCGAGCTTTATTTCATGGTCAATATATGTAGTTGCATTATTTTGAGCTGTTACTCTTTTTTGAGTAATAGCTACATAATCAATATTTTCTTCAAATCCATACTCTAGCATTCTAGAAAACCAATCATTATATCTTGTTTTTACTTCCAGAAACTCGTGTAGCTCTCTTCCGCTTAACGTTATATTTTCACCTTTTGTATTTATGTTAATTAATTTATTCATTATGAATCTTCCTTTCTTCTATTCTTAAATAAAATAGCTAGAGTTCACTTATGAACTCTAGCCTTTAAATTAATATAATGGATTACTTGTTATACTGCTGTCATTATCTCTTGGAGCATATATATTAACTCTTCCAAAGCTTTGTGTTTGAATAGTATATACATCAGTTTGTGGATTACCTAAAATTTCGTAAGAAAGACCACCAAATTGTTTAGGTGCTAAACTTCCACAAGCATTTGCTATAACTGGAGCAACATTAGTAGGATATACTCTCCAACTTGCTATATGAGGATTCAAATTAAGATATTTCTTATTAGAAGGTACATAAGATACAACTATTTTCCCATTCTTATCAAACACAATAGCCTTATTCTTACTTGCCATATCTTTAGCGTATTCTAAATTATTAAATGCTCCTAATTGCTTACCTGCTGATGTTTTTACATAGTAATTTATCTTTGGCTTTTCTGTAGCTTGTGGTGGTTGTGGAGTTGGTTTTACATATCCATTTTTCTTACTTATACCGAATCCCTCCGCAATACCTTCTACCATTGCATTGCACACCTTTGAGAAATTACTATTATATCTTGCCATATCTCCATTGTTTGATATAAAGCAAGTTTCTATTAATGCTGCACTTGTACCCTTATTTTTAGCTGTTCTTATTACTCTAAAATCTTCTCTCTTTACCCCCCTGTTTCTATAACCTAATGCAGCTACTTTATTAACTATAGCTTGCTCAACTGTAATTCCTTGTTCTGCTGGAGTTACCCAAATTTCTACTCCTGTTGATTCAGGATTAGCTGCAGAATTAAAATGTATTTCAAATACATAATCATAGTTAGCAAAATTAACTTGGCAACATCCAGCGCCTATATCAGCATAAGCATTTCTGTCTAATGGATATATATCAACAGCTGCATCATATCCACCTAATAAAGCTTTTATTTCGTTTAATACTCTTCTTGTTTCTATAGCTTCTGTTCCATAATTGCTACAAGCTCCTGGATCTCCAGCTCCATGTCCTGCTATTAATAATATTCTTAATGTTTTACTCATTTTACATTCCTTCTTTCTTTTAATTTTCCCAAACGCTTGGAATTTTTGATATATTAAAAGAGCCTTTCGGCTCTTAATTACTAATTTTTATTTAATTCCTTCTTTTCTCCATCTTTAAGCTGTGCTAATGCATCTTTTAATTTATCTGGTATAGGTAATCCTAATCCAGCACAATTCTCTAATAAACTTATTCCCTCATTAGCTATGTAGAAATAACAAATTAAAGTTCTAAATACCCATGTGCCTGTATTTAATAATCTATCTAATAACACAGCAACTATTAATACTATAAATATTACAGTTTTCCTCGCTATTCCTTTAAGTCCTACATCACTAGAAACTTCTTTGTTTATCCAAGCTCTTAAGAGCCCTGTAATATAATCTAATACCATAAATGCAATTAAAACTATAAGAGCTGTATCCCAACTCCCAAATAACCACGTTAATCCTGTTCCTATTGTTGCTACAATTACTTTAAAATAATTTAATATGTTTTCCATTTTTACACCTTCCTTTTATTTTTTTGTATTAAAATAAGCTAGACTATAAAAATCTAGCTTTTGAATAATATTTACTTTTTTGTGCATTATACTAATTGTAATTTATAATTACATCTACACCTGAAGATGTGGTTTGTGTCTCTATCATCCACATCTTTAATACTTAATAATAGATACAGCTACTGCTTACGGCTTAAGACTCCATGCTCTATATCTATTATTTTTTTGTGTTAAAAAAGAGCCTAATTTCCTAATCTCTTTTTATTGGGTTATACGTTTTAGATATATATATTTTCATTATGTCTTTATAACAATTAGAAACTAAATCATGTATCCTTATAATATCTTCATCCTTTAATTTTTTAAATTCACTATTTAATTCTACTCTTGGAATTGTTTCTGTATTTATCTTTTCAATTTCAACAGAAAATACCTTCATAATTCACTCCTTATAACTTTATAAACACGCCTTTGCAAAATTCTCCCCAAAGTTACTAATATCAAGTGTTTCACGAGTTGATTTTAATTCAATAAATTTATCTGGATTATTATTTTTGAATAAATTAAATCTTTCTTGAACATACCAGTGTTCTTTTAAGATTTCGTAGTTTTCATTAGCTATACCAGCATCATAATGAACTAACAGTCCTAATCTGCATAAATTTTCTATACTTGCTGAAATTAAAAATGGATCATAATCCTCTATTAATAATTCACTTGTAAATATTTTAGGCATTCCTTGAATAAAATATTTGGTATCAAAACATATAGTGATCCATGAACACTTAATGCTCTGTCCTATTTCAACTATTTTTTTCAAAACTTTAGCATCTAAAGGAGACATTTGCTTTATTATTTCAACATAACTTGGATGTGCATATATTACTGATTCTACATTCATAGAAGTTCCCAATAAATTTAGATACATTTCTCTTACTTCTGGAGTATCAATTGTATATTTTAAAGATTCTATAGTAGGTCCAACAATACTAATAGGTGCTTCAATTAAATTTTCTCTTGGCGTGTCTTGTATTTTTAATTTTAAATCATTTTCAAACTCTTCTAGCTTATATTTATAAGTTATGTTAGCTTTTTTAACAGGGTATAAAATTACATTATTGAATAATCCTACTATTGATTGTAATGCTTTCCCTCCTTCTTGCATTGCTCCTTTAAATCCATCTTGATAAATTTCTTTTGATTGTTCTTTTGCAACTTCAGTAATAACTTTATTAACATTTATTTCTTCCATACCTACCTCCATAATATTATATAATCAACATAATTTTACATTATTCTTCATTATATGGAAATAGCTCTCTAACAATAAATAATTTATTTAACGAACAATTTAAATCAATTGTGAGTTAGAATTTAAATTTACTTTCTAAAATTGGAAGCAAATTATCTGCAATTATTCTTTGTCCATATTCACTAGGATGGGTTACATCCCCACTTCTATAATA
>NZ_JACOOP010000022.1:0-57632 GCF_014287725.1 Clostridium sp. NSJ-49
GATATAAATAGGGCTTTATCAGAGGTTGTTGAAGAAAATTCTATTTTATGTACTGATAAACATAGGAGTTATATCCCATTTGCGGCTCAACATAATTTTGAATTACATCAAATTAGGGGCGGGAGAAAAACTGTGGATATTTATAATATTCAAAGAGTCAATGCTTTTCATAGTAGCTTAAAAAGATGGATAAGAAAGTTTAATGGTGTTTCAACCAAGTTCCTAACAAACTACCTATTTTGGTATAAATGGACCCAATTATTTAAAACAGAAATTGAAAGAAATAAGCCTAAGAAATTCTTTATTCATGCTAACTCAACACATTCTATATCTTTAATAAAGGACTTTAAGATAAGAAGACCAATATATGTATAAAAGGTAAAATTTGTTTTTATTTTACTGTTTTTAGTGTACAATAAATATAATGATTGATGAACAATTGTATTATATTGCGAAGCAAAAGGATAGGAGCATAGCTCCTATTTTTTATTTTATCTATAAAGTATATTGTGATTTTGCTAGAAGTGAATCGGAGTGCTTTACAGTAAATATAGTTTATGGTATTATTAAATACATTAAAATATGAAAGGAGTTGTAGTTATGAAAATTTATATATAATGCTTAATAAATTAAAAAAAATATACATTACTCCTGGGTATATTATAAATTAGATAGCATATGCTTAATATACAAATCCCCTGGAATATCGACTTATATTCTAGGGGATTTTTTATAATGTTATAGCTCTGCGCTATTTAATATTAATAGTTAACATAGAGAGTATAAATAATGAAAAAATTTAAAAATATCTTCGTTTGAAAATAACTACTTAATAAAGATGCAAAAATTATAAACAAATATTTAAAGCTTATTATATGAAAAATAGGAGGAAATAAAATGATTATGAATGGTGGAATAGCGTCAATAAGATTAAGAAGATAGCGCACGAGTTGTGGCTATCGTTAAACAAATTTAATATAATGTCATAACTCCGTGCTATTTAAAGAGTAAAAATAGTGAATTAAGGAGATTATGAATGAAAGCTAAAAGTAATAATTATAGAGGAAAAGTTGATATTAGTGTATCGCAAAATTTTATTACTAGTAAAAATACTATATATAAATTAATAAAAAAAACAAATATATCCAAAAATGATTTTGTTATTGAAATTGGACCAGGAAAAGGTCATATAACAGAAGCTTTATGTGAAAAAAGTTATTGGGTTACAGCTATAGAACTAGATAGAAGTTTATATGGAAATTTAATAAATAAATTTAAAAGTAAAAATAATGTTACTCTTATTAATAAAGATTTTTTAAATTGGAAATTACCTAAAAAAAGAGAATATAAGGTATTTTCTAATATTCCTTTTTATATAACAACAAAGATTATTAAGAAATTATTATTAGAAGAGTTAAATTCACCAACTGATATGTGGCTAGTTATGGAGAAAGGTTCCGCAAAAAGATTTATGGGAATACCTAGAGAGAGTAAATTATCATTACTTTTAAAAACTAAATTTGATATTAAGATAGTGCACTATTTTAATAGAGAAGACTTCCATCCCATGCCTAGTGTAGATTGCGTCTTAGTATATTTTAAAAGAAAATATAAATATGATATATCTAAAGATGAATGGAATGAATATACAAGTTTTATATCTAAGTCTATTAATAACTTAAGAGATGTATTTACAAAAAATCAAATTCATGCAGTAATTAAATACCTAGGTATAAATCTTAATAATATTAGTGAAGTTTCTTATAATGATTGGATACAGTTATTTAGATATAAACAAAAGATAGATTAGTAATAGTAGATTTAAATTAGGAGGTGTTAAAATGATTATGAATGGTGGAATAGCGTCAATAAGATTAAGAGGATAAGTCACGGGTTGTGGCTATTATCTTAATTTAATAAAGAGTCATAATCTCCTGTAATTTTATATTTAAAGTTAATATTTAAATATAAAATTACAGGAGATTATGAAGATGATAAAAAAAGGAATAATTGTAGGAATTAATATAAATAATAAAAATAATTTTGATGAATCTATGGAAGAATTAAAAAATTTATGCTTAGCTTGCAAAATAGAAACTGTTGGTCAAATTAAGCAGAATTCAAAGAAAGTTAACTCTACTTTTTATATGGGTAGTGGGAAGATAGATGAATTAAAAAATTTAGTAGAAGAAAACAATGCAGATATAGTTATATTTAATAATGAATTATCAGCGTCACAAGTTAAAAATATTGAAGAAGAAATAAATTGTAATGTCATAGATAGAACTGCGTTAATATTAGATATCTTTGCAAATAGAGCAAAAACAAGAGAATCTAAATTACAAGTAGAGGTTGCGAAGCTCCAATATGAATTACCAAGATTAGTTGGTTCAAATGAAGATTTAGGTCGTCAAAGTGGTGGAGTAGGGACTAAAAACAGAGGCGCAGGAGAAACAAAATTAGAATTAGACCGTAGAAGAATAGAAGATAAAATTGCTAATTTAAATAAAGAGCTTGAAGTATTAAAAAATCAAAGAGAAGTACAAAAAAGTAAAAGGAAAAAATCTAATATTCCTAATGTAGCTTTAGTAGGATATACAAATGCTGGTAAGTCATCTGTTATGAATGCTTTAGTAGAGAAGTTTATAAATGATGAAGATAAAAAAGTATTTGAAAAAAATATGCTATTTGCAACTTTAGAAACTTATGTTAGAAATATAAAATTAGATAATAATAAATCTTTTTTATTATCAGATACAGTGGGATTTGTTGGGGATTTACCTCATAGTTTAGTAAAAGCTTTTAGGTCTACTCTAGAAGAAGTTTGTGATGCGGACTTATTACTTCATGTGATTGATATATCTAATCCTAATTATGAAAATCATATAAATGTAACAAATGAAACATTAAATCAAATAGGGGCGGATAATATTCCTGTGATTTATGTATATAATAAAGTTGATTTAATGGAATTAGATACATTCAATATAGAAGGGATGCTGGTTTCAGCTAAAAAATATATAGGTATAGAAGAATTATTGGAATCTATATGTAAAAATATATTTATGGATTATATAAAATGTAAGGTTATGGTTCCTTATAAAGATGGTAAAATGACATCTTATATAATTGATAGTTCAACTGTTCTAGAAACTGAATATACTAATGAAGGAACTTTATTTAGTATAGAATGTAGTAAAGAGGATTATGTTAAATACCAGTCATATATAATCTAGAGTGATTCTAGGTATCTATATAAACAATGCATAAATGAAAGAGGATGTCGCATACCAATTGAAAATTGTTCATGTGATAGCCTCTTTTATATTTGATAAGTAATTAGAAATGATTTTATTGTATGTGTTTATTGCAACAATAAAGTAAATAACTACAAATGATGCTAAAGACATTAAAATAGGATAAATAAATACTTCCAAAACCAATTAAGCTAGAGATAAATATACTTGTAAGAATGACTTTGTCTTTGTACGACTACGATGGGGAAAATGTGTATTAAAGAAATAACAAAAATACTTTAAATGAAATGTGTAAATTAAGTTAATGCTATAATATAATAAAGTGAACAATATTAATCTATTGCGATTCAAATAGGATGTCCAAATGGACATCCTATTATGTTATGCTAATTTCAACACTATTTTAAAACAAAGCCATTTTTTTTAATTTCTATCCTTGCTTTAGCCCTTAAAAGTGCATTTTTTGCTCTCTCAGTATCTGTATTGCCTTTTTCTGACAACCTCTTTTTAGCTCTTTCTTCTGCTAGTTTTGCTCTATCTAAGTCAATTTCCTCTGGCCAATTTATAGAGTCACAACAGAATTTTATTGAATTATTATCTATATATATAATTCCTGATGAAGTAAATAAATTTTTTTCTTTTCCATCAGAAGAAATAAATGTAGTTACAGTAGGAATTGTACTTATAATTGACTTAGTGTGATTAGGTAAAATTTCTATTTTACCCTCATCACTTTCTGTTACTACTGAAACTACTGCCTCTTCTACCTTCTTATTATCATTAGTAACAATAGTTAGCTTACTTTGCTTTTCCACATAAATCACCCATTCATTTTACTTGCTTTTTCTTTAACCTCATCTATAGTTCCTGAAAGCAAAAATAATGATTCTGGAATATTATCACACTTACCTTCTAATATTTCTTTAAATCCTCTTACAGTTTCTGATATAGGCACATACTTACCCTTCATTCCTGTAAATTGTTCAGCAACAGTAAATGGTTGTGATAAAAATCTTTGAACTCTTCTAGCCCTTGCTACAACCTTTTTATCTTCATCTGATAATTCATCTACACCTAGAATAGCTATTATATCTTGTAACTGTTTATATCTTTCTAATATATTCTTAACTTCTGTAGCAACGGTATAATGTTCATCTCCAATTATTCTTGGATCTAATAATCTTGATGATGACTCCAATGGATCAACAGCAGGATAAATTCCAAGCTCCGATATAGCCCTTGATAAAACAGTCGTAGCATCTAGATGCGTAAATGTTGTAGCTGGTGCTGGGTCTGTTAAGTCATCTGCTGGAACATAAACAGCTTGAACAGATGTTATTGAACCATTTTTTGTTGAAGTAATCCTTTCTTGTAAAGCTCCCATTTCTGTAGCTAATGTTGGTTGATATCCAACTGCTGATGGTATTCTTCCAAGTAAAGCTGAAACTTCTGAACCTGCTTGAGTAAATCTAAATATATTATCAATAAACAGAAGGACATCTTGTCCTTTATCTCTAAAGTATTCGGCCATAGTAAGCCCTGTCAATGATACTCTCATTCTTGCCCCAGGAGATTCATTCATTTGACCAAATACTAGAGCAGTTTTATTTATTACGCCTGACTCCTTCATTTCGTAATATAAATCATTACCCTCTCTTGATCTTTCTCCAACCCCAGTAAATACAGATAATCCTCCATGTTCAGTAGCTATATTATTAATCAACTCTTGAATTAATACAGTTTTCCCAACTCCAGCACCACCAAAAAGACCTATCTTACCGCCTCTTTGATATGGAGTTAACAAATCTATTACCTTTATCCCTGTTTCAAGCACTTCAGGTTCTAACGATTGATCTTTAAAGCTTGGAGCTGATCTATGAATTGGATATCTCTCTTTTGATTCTATAGCTCCTTCATTATCTATAGTATTTCCTAATACATTAAATACTCTTCCTAATACCTCTTCTCCTACAGGAACTGTTATACAATTTCCTGTATCTACTGCTTTCATTCCTCTCTTTAGTCTATCAGTTGCTTCCATAGCTATAGTTCTTACTATATCGTCTCCGATATGTTGCTCAACTTCTGTAACTAACTTTTCTTTTCCAATTTCTATTTCTATTTTGTTATAAATATTAGGAAGCGAATCTGAATCAAACTTTATATCAACTACTGGCCCTATAACTTGAACAACCTTCCCTACTTTTTGTTCTCCCATAATGTTTCCCTCCTATTATTTTTGAGCTTCAGCGCCACCAACAATCTCTGAAATTTCTTGTGTAATAATACTTTGTCTAATTCTATTAAATTTAATATTTAATGTTCTTAACATTTCCGTTGCATTATCAGTTGCACCATCCATAGCCATCTTTCTTGCACTTTCTTCACTTACTCTCGATTGTAATAAACACTCCATTAATTTGCTTTTAATATATAGGTTCATTGCATTATTAAATACGCTATCTATATTAGGCTCAATAATATATTTATCTTGTTGATTATCCTTTTTTTCTATTGGTAGTAGTTTTATTACTTCAGGTACTTGATTTATTGGAGATTTAAAAATTGTACATACTATATTTACTTCAGCTATTTCATCATTTCTATAAGCTTCATTTATAATATTATATAATTCATTAACTTCCTTATTTGTTGGTACATCTGGCATATCAATAATCTGTTTATTTGATTTAAGATTAAATTTTTCAAAATATGATATTCCTTTTTTGCCAATAAGAATGATTTTACTTTCTTCTTTATCTTCTATAACTTCTCTAAAATAAGATACTACGTTGTTATTAAATCCACCACATAATCCAACATCTGATGTAATAACTATATATAATTTTTTTCCTTTGATTCTATTAATATATATAGATTCATAATCATCAGGCAGACTATTAACTACTTCTTGTACTATTTCCTCAATAATTTTCACATACTCATTGTTATCAGTAAGCCTGTTTCTTACTTTCTTCAGCTTAGAAGTGGCAACAAACCCCATAGCCTTAGTTATCTTCTTAGTACTTTGAATAGATTGTATTCTTCTTTTAATCTCTACAAGTCCAGATGTTCCCACAATAATGCCTCCCAAACAAATACATAGGTAGTCCTATATATTTTCAGTAAATATCTTTTTAAACTCACTAATACATTCTTCCATATCATTTTTTATTTCATCTGTTAAAACACCTTTAGTTTTTATGTCTTTTAATGTATCTCTATAATGTGTATCCGCAAATTCTATTAACTGCTCCTCAAATTTTGAAATATCAATTAATTCTATATCAGATAAATAATTATTACTTATAGCATATAAAATTAGTATTTGATATTCTACTTTCATAGGTTGATATTGCTTTTGTTTCAATATCTCTAATATTCTTTTTCCTTTTTCTAATCTTCCTTTAGAATCCGCGTCTAAATCAGATCCAAATTGTGAAAATGATGCTAGCTCCCTATATTGCGCAAGCTCTAATCTTAAATTTCCTGATACTTGCTTCATAGCCTTTATTTGAGCATTACCACCTACTCTTGATACAGATATTCCTGGATTTACAGCAGGTCTTTGTCCAGAGTTAAACAAATCACTTTCTAAAAATATTTGTCCATCTGTAATTGAAATAACGTTAGTAGGTATGTATGCTGTTACATCTCCTGCTAAAGTTTCTACTATAGGAAGTGCTGTTAAAGAACCTCCACCTTTTTCTTTAGATAATTTTGCAGCTCTTTCTAAAAGTCTTGAGTGAATGTAAAATATATCTCCTGGATAAGCTTCTCTTCCTGGCGGTCTTCTAAGCAAAAGTGACATTGTCCTATATGCTACAGCATGTTTTGATAGATCATCATAAACAATTAGAACATCTTTTCCCTTATTCATAAAATACTCTCCAATTGTACATCCTGCATAAGGAGCTAGATATTGTAATGGTGCTCCTTCTGATGCTGTTGCTGCCACAATTATGGAATAATCTAACGCATCCATTTTATCTAAGGTATTAACTATATTTGCTACAGTAGATTGCTTTTGCCCTATTGCAACATATATACATATTACGTCTTTACCTTTCTGATTAATTATAGTATCTATAGCTATAGCTGTTTTTCCTGTTTGTCTATCTCCTATTATAAGTTCTCTTTGTCCTTTTCCTATAGGAATCATAGCATCAATAGCTTTAATCCCAGTTTGTAATGGCTCCTTAACAGATGTCCTATCTATTATTGTTGGTGCCGGTGCTTCAATAGGTTTAAACTCTTCATAGTATATAGGACCTCGTCCATCTATTGGTTCTCCTAAGGCATTTACTACTCTTCCTAACATATCTTCACCAACAGGAACCTCTGATATTTTATTGGTCCTTTTTACTATATCTCCTTCTTTTATCCCTTCTTCAGGTCCTAAAAGAACACATCCTACATTATCATGTTCTAAGTTTAATGCCATTCCATAGACACCATTTGGAAATTTTAATAATTCACCTTCCATACAGTCATCTAATCCATAAACTCTAGCAATATCATCCCCAACTTGGATTATAGTTCCTGTATCTTCAGTTTTTATATTCTTTTCATATTTTACTATTTCTTTTTTTATAATAGATGTAATTTCTTCTGGCTTTATATTCACCTTAACACCTCTATTCTAATTCAAGCATTAGTTCCCTTAATTTATCCATTTTAAATTTGATTGTTCCATCTATAACTTCATCTTCTACTTTTACATATATGGAACCTATTATATTAGGATCTATAATTCTTTCTAATATAATTTTCTTATTATATTTATTCTCTAAGTTATTTATCAGTAATTTATACTGTTCATCTAATAGTGGAATTGTTGTTTTTACAACTCCTTTTAATGTGTTATTTTTTTCAAGATTTATCTTTTCCATTTCATTTACTTTTTCTCTCAAATGCAGAATTCTATCTTTCTCAATTAAGATCAATAAGAAAGATAATAAATCTTCATCAATTTTATTTTTAAAAATATTAATAAAAGCCTTTTTCTTATTTCTTGTTCCAACTTGAGGATTCTTAATAAACTCATAAAACTCCTCATAATTATCAATTAACTCACATATTAATTTTAAAGTCTCAATATATTCATCAACTTTTCCATTTTCATCCGCAACTTCGTAAAGAGCCCTTGCATATCTTTTATCTAAAAATTCATACATGTTTAATCTCCTACTTTAGAGATAAATTCATCTATTAACTCTTTATTTTTTCCTTCATCAATATTTTTTTCTATTAATTGCTCTGATAACTCCATTGCTAAGTTAACATATCTCTCTTTTAAAACATATTCATTTCTTTTCTTTTCTCTTTCTATTTCTACTCTAGCTTTTTCTTTTATGATTTCAGCCTCTTTCTTCGCTTCATCAATTATGTCTTTGTATATATTCTCAGCCTTCCTCTTTTCATCTTCAGTTATTTTCCTACTTTTTCTTTTTAATTCTTCTATTCTCTTTTCACTTTCTATGCTTATTGTTCTTGCTTTTTCTGTAGCTTCTTCAGCTTCTAAAAAAGTTTTATTTATATATTCTTCTCTTTCATTTATTACAGCCTTAACTTTATCAAAAAAGAAATGTTTTAATATCATATATAATATTGCTGTATTTACAATTGAAGCTAGTATAACCCCTATATTTATTTCCATGATGAGTTTTCTCCTTTCTGAGAATTATCTAAAACCTTAAACCCTTAGCTTATTCCTACGAATATTAGTAAAATTGATACTAATAAACCATATATTGCAGTTGCTTCAGCAAATCCTGCTCCTATCATTAATGCAGTTGTTATCTTACCACTTGCTTCTGGCTGTCTAGCAATACCTTCAACCGCTTTAGCTGTTGCATTACCAATTCCAATTGCAGCTCCTATACCTACTAATACTGCTATTGCAGCAGCTAATGCTCTTACTGACTCTTGATCCATAATTAAATTCCTCCTTAAAATCTTTATATATTATTAAATAAAATTCTTTCTACTCATGTAAAATTAGTAAATTCAAATTACTAAATTACATATGCCTTATATGTTAAGTTTAGATTCTTACTTAATGTTCAACTGTTATTTTAGTATTTATCATTGTTAGCATAACAAATATAACCATTTGAATTGCTCCATCAAATATATCAAAATATGCATGAAGAGGTATTGGTAATCCAATTTCAGCTATCCATGCTAATGATGATAAAGCTTTATATACCAATTCAACTAAAACCGTTGCAGCTAATATGTTTCCAAATAATCTTAAAGCTAGAGATATAGGTAGCATAACTCTTTCTAAGATATTTATCGGTAACATAACTGCCATTGGTTTTGCATATCCGCCAAAGTAACGTTTTATACCTGTTTTTCTAATTGTATAAACTTGTATAAATACAAATACTATTAGTGATAATGCAATTGTTACACTAAAATTCTTAGTAGGTGCAGCTATTCCAACTAATCCAGTTAGATTCATTGTTAAAATAAATATAGCCAATGTACCTATAAAAGGTATTACATCTCTATATTCCTTTCCCATATTGCTATCCACAACATTTTTAATTAAGTTATATAAGTATTCAACAATCACTTGCTTCTTACTCTGTGGTTTACTTTTCAAATCTTTTGTAGAATACCATGCCAAAATCCCAATAAGCAGTATTATTACTAGTTGTATTATTGCTTCTGGTTTTATGTCTATTATTAGCCCCCCAAGATTAAATGAAACTATAGGTTTGTATGACTCCATTTACTCACTCCCCTTTGCATTTTTAACCAAGTTATTGTTAATACTACGAAAAAACTTATAAAACCTAATACATAAGCTAAAAGTTTTTCGATGTTATATATAAATGGATACGCTATAATAATTATTGTTATAATTCTTAAAATATAACTTAATGGAAAAACATATTTAATAATCTTTTTTTTACTATTAATAGTCTTTTCAAGCATAACTCCACTAAGTATAAAATTTATAGTTGCAACTAATAATCCTAAAGAAAATATGAAAGCTAACATAGCATGTCCAATTACTAACAAAATCAAATTTATTATTGCCAATATCAATATTACATCTTTAATAAGTATCTTTAATAAACTTTTTGTTTCTCTATTCATATACTATTACTCCTTAGATAACTTCTGTAATTATAGCTCTTTGGAACCTTAATATAAAATTTAATATTTCCTAATATTTGGTTATTTTTACTTATTTTATTATTATATTTTTATATTATTCACTCTTACTTATATTTTTCAACTCTATCTCATCTTATGAATAACCGATTAATTTTATGATTTATAAAATTCATTTAGCTGAATTTTCAGATTCTATACCACAAAAAAAGACCTTACTAAAATGTAAGATCTTTTTTTATTACTTATTCTCTTTCTACTACTAAAGCAGTACCCATTCCTCCACCTATACAAAGTGTTGCTAATCCTTTTTTAGCATCTCTCTTTTCCATTTCGTGAAGTAATGTAACTAATATTCTAGCTCCTGAAGCTCCTACCGGATGTCCAAGTGCTATTGCACCACCATTAACATTTACTTTACTCATATCAAATTTTAAATCTTTAGCAACTGCTAAACTTTGAGCTGCAAAAGCTTCGTTTGCTTCTATTAAATCCATATCTTCAACTGTTAAACCTGTATTTTCTAATGCCTTTTTAGTTGCATAAAAAGGTCCATATCCCATAATTGATGGATCTAATCCTTTGCTTCCATAAGAAACTATCTTTGCCATTGGTTTAATTCCTAATTCTGCTGCTTTTTCAGCACTCATAACCACTACTGCTGCTGCACCATCATTAATACCTGATGAATTTGCAGCTGTTACAGTACCATCTTTTATAAATGCAGGTCTTAATTTAGCCATACCTTCAATTGTAGATCCGAACCTTGGAAATTCATCTTGTGCAAATACCTTTGGTTCTCCTTTTCTTTGAGGAATAACTACAGGTACTATTTCATCAACAAATCTGCCATCTTTTATAGCCTTTTCAGCTTTTAATTGTGAATTTAGAGAAAATTCATCTTGCATTTCCCTTGTTAATCCCCACTCTTTAGCTATATTTTCAGCTGTAACTCCCATATGATAATTATTAAATGCATCTGTTAATGCATCATTTATCATTGTATCTAACATCTTACCATCATTCATTCTTTGTCCCCATCTAGCACTTTTTAATGCATATGGAGCTTGAGACATACTTTCCATTCCCCCTGCAACAACTATATCTACATCTCCAGTTTTAATCATTTGAGCTGCTAATGATACAGTTCTTAATCCTGATCCACAAACCATATTTATCGTCATAGCTGGTACTTCTACTGGTAATCCTGCTTTAACAGATGCTTGTCTTGCAACATTTTGTCCTAATCCAGCTTGTATAACATTTCCCATTAAAACTTCTTCAACTAATTCTGGTTTTATTCCTGCCCTATTTACTGCTTCTTTAATTACTAAAGAACCCAAATCTACTGCTGGAACATCTTTTAATGCTCCCCCAAAAGATCCAATTGCAGTTCTTACTGCACTAACAATTACTACTTCTCTCATAATATACCCTCCCATTAATTTTATAAACAATAAAGCTATTAATTGTTTAACAATTAATAGCTTTATTATAACATTTGCCCCTTTTAATTCTCAACCATATTTTGTATATTTTATATTTATTTTACATCATCTTTTTTTATGTAAAACACTCTTTTATATATGATTTAATATTCTAACATATTACTCTCATCTATATATTTTCAATGTCCATTGATAAATGTATATCTTTTTCTTTCGGTATAAGCTGTCTTAATTTAACACCTGTAGCACTAAACATTTTTTTTGAAGCTTTCACTGAATCTGTATCAGCATATTTATTACTTAAATATACTACTTCCTTTATTCCAGATTGAATAATAGCCTTAGCACATTCATTACACGGAAATAATGCAACGTATATAGTGCATCCACTTAAGTCTTTTCCTTTAGCATTTAATATTGCATTTAATTCTGCATGTACTACATAAAGATATTTTGTATCTAATGTTTCTCCTTCTCTTTCCCAAGGGAATTCATCATCAGAGCACCCTTTAGGAAGACCATTATATCCTATACTTTCGATTATATTAGAACTATTAACTATACAAGCCCCTACTTGCGTACTAGGATCTTTACTCCTCATTCCTGATAATAAAGCTACAGACATAAAATAATCATCCCATTTTAAGTAAGTTTCTCTTTTCATAAAAACACCACCTTAATATATATTAGGTTAATAGAATAGTTATTATAACAATTTATTCAATTAAACTTTAAGAATTTAGAATTAAGACTTTAGGAATATAATTAACTAATCTGATTTTAAATATTTATAAGTCTATAAACTATCTAGTAGTTTCATCTTTAACTTTTCATTCTTAACTTAAAAAGTCATTCGTACTTTATACAAAAAACGAAGCGCATGCTTCGTTTTTTATTACTTAGTTCCGAAAAGTCTATCTCCAGCATCACCTAATCCTGGTACTATATATCCTTTTTCATTTAGTTTTTCATCTATAGCAGCTACGTATATATCAACATCTGGATGTTGTTTTTGTACTAACTCTATTCCTTCTGGTGAGGAAATTAGGCACATTAATCTTATTTTTTTAGCTCCTCTTTGCTTTAATAACATTATAGCATCAGCAGCTGATCCACCTGTAGCTAACATTGGATCTACAACTATTACATCTCTTTCTGCTATGTCTTGAGGAAGTTTACAGAAATATTCTACTGGTTGTAGAGTTTCTTCATCTCTATATAATCCAATATGACCAACCTTAGCTGCTGGTATTAAGTTAAGTATTCCATCAACCATACCAAGCCCAGCTCTTAATATAGGAACTATTGCCATTTTCTTACCAGCTAACATTTGACATGTAGTTTTACAAATTGGAGTTTCAATTTCAACGTCTTCTGTTTCTAAATCTCTAGTTACTTCGTATGCCATTAACATAGATACTTCTTCAACTAATTCCCTAAAATATTTAGACCCTGTATCCTTACTTCTTATATAAGCCAACTTATGTGATATTAATGGGTGTTTCATTTCTGTTACTTTACTCATTGTTTATTCCTCCTAAATTAAATCAACTAATTTATATACTAACAATTAACATATACATATCAATTATTGGTTTTACATTAACTATTTGTTATTTCTATATTTCTCTTCTATCTTAGTTATCTTTTCTAATCTTCTAACGTGTCTATCTCCTTCAAATTCAGCTCCTAAGAAAGCTTTAACTATATCTATAGCTAATCCTTTACCAACTACTCTTTCCCCCATAGTTAATATATTAGCATCATTATGCTCTCTAGTTGCATGAGCACTAAATGTATCTGAACAAAGTGCTGCTCTTATTCCTGGAACTTTGTTGGCAGCTATTCCAATTCCTATTCCTGTTCCACATATTAAAATACCAAAGTCATACTCTTTAGCTACTACTGCTTCTGCTACTGGTAAAGCTATGTCTGCATAATCACAAGATTCTTCTGTATATGTACCAAAGTCCTTAAACTCTATATTTTGTGATTTTAAATAATTAGCTATCTCAGCTTTTAAATTTAAACCACCATGGTCACAACCTAACGCAATCTTCATAAAATCATCCTCCAACTTCTTCTAATGATTAATTAAGATAGAATGAGTAGTAATTTATAATGCTATATTACTAACTTTCTCCCTAAGTTCTTAATTTTTAATTATTTTTTATTTATAAAAAAGGAAGATAGGTTCCCCCATCCTCCATTAATTAAACATCTATAATATCATATCCAGCAGCTTTATTAAGCCTATTCATTATTGCAAGTCCAACCCCAGCTTCTTCAAAGCCTTGACATAAAATATATTGAACTCCTAAATCATCGCATTTTCTTAAAGCTTCAAAAAGATTTTGAGCTATTTGATATAAATCTTTTTCGCTACCTAATGATATGATTTCACCCTTATTAAATCTACTTACATTTTCATCTGTTGTTAGTATTGCTACTTTATTATTTTTATCTATATAATTCTCCAACATTTCTGAGATAATTTCAATAGTTTTTTCATTTTTGCCCCTAATTATTTTCAGAGATGCCTTAGGTGCATAATGTCTATATTTCATCCCTGGAGCCTTTGGCTTTAAATTATCACTTGGCTTACTCATCAAAGCTTTATCTATCTCTATCCTAGAATCAACCTCTCGTAACATTTCTAGAGTAATTCCGCCAGGTCTTAATACCATTGGTGGATTTACGGTACAATCTACAATAGTTGATTCAACACCTATATCACTCTTATTCCCACCTAGAATATAATCTACTTTTCCGTCTAAATCTTCAACACATCTTTCTACTTCAGTTGGACTAGGTCTTCCTGATATATTCGCTGATGGAGCTGCAATAGGTTTTCCTGATAACTCTATAAGCTTTAATGCTATTTCATTATTAGGCATTCTTATACCTATAGTATTAAGTCCTGCACTAGTTTCATCTGGAATTATATCTTTTTTATCTAAGATTATTGTTAGAGGACCTGGCCAAAACTTATTCATTAAATCTTGAGCTACCTTAGGAACATCTTTAACTAGATTTGATAAATCTTTAGAACTAACATGAACTATAAGTGGATTATCTTGTGGTCTCCCTTTTGCTATAAAAATCTTTTTTACGGCTTCTGAATTTAATGCATCTGCTCCTAGTCCATATACTGTTTCCGTTGGAAATGCTACTATTCCACCATCTTTAATTATACTTCCAGCTTCTTTTATATAATCTATATCATCTCTAATATCTTTTATTATGGCAACCTTTGTTTTCACAAGACTTACCTTCTTTCTTTTAAAATTCATTTTGCCTTCTTGCTATTTTAATATTATCTATAGCAGAGCTTGTATATACAGCTTTTACACAATTTTTATATATTATTTCTAGTAAAATATATTTATTTAAAGCTCCTCTATTTATTATTTGAAAATAATAAGTATCTTCAGAATTTAATTTTTTAAGCTTTAAATATTCATGATTAACTTCTGGATATCTCTGTAAAAACGATTTACTAATATGTTTTAATGATTTATTTCTAAATTTCATAGTTGTAACTATTATTATTTCCATATCTTCTTTAGTATCATTGGTATGTACTATCGCTATTTTATCACAAATCAAAATATTCTCTTTTGAAAATAGTCCATTTTTGAATTTTAACTTATTATTTAAACATGAAAATTTTAACTTATAAAAATTAATCTTATTCAATATAGATAAAAAAATTAGTATTTCTAAAATTAATAAATATAAGTATATGAATTTTGACCTTATATTTGATAAGTAAACCATCATAGGTAAGAAGATACTTAAAAATATCATAGTACTATAAAATAATTTTTTTAATTTATTCTGCCTTTTTAATGCTTTATCTATGTACATAATTTATTTACCTATTCTAAAAGCCCTACATTATAAATGCAAGGCTTTTAATCTTATTACATAGAATCAGTATTTCCCATAGCTTTCATCTTTTCTGCTTGGTCAGCAGTGATTAAAGCATTGATAACTTCATCTATATCTCCATTTAAATAACTATCTAATTTATAAAGTGTAAGACCTATTCTATGGTCAGTTACTCTTCCTTGAGGATAGTTGTAAGTTCTTATTCTTTCACTTCTATCTCCAGTACCTACTTGGCTCTTTCTATCTTCAGCTATTCCAGCCATTCTCTCAGCTTCAGCTACCTCATAAAGTCTAGCTCTTAAAATTTTCATAGCTTTTTCTTTATTTTTAAGCTGTGATTTTTCATCTTGACATGAAACAACAGTATTAGTTGGTATATGAGTTATTCTTACAGCTGAATCTGTAGTATTAACGCATTGACCTCCATTTCCTGATGCTCTGAACACATCAATTCTTAAGTCTTTATCATTGATTTCGATATCTACATCATCAACTTCTGGTAAAACTGCAACTGTAGCAGTTGAAGTATGAATTCTACCGCTTGATTCTGTATCAGGAACTCTTTGAACTCTGTGAACTCCACTTTCATATTTTAGCTTTGAGTAAGCTCCAGAACCTTTTATCATAAATACAACTTCTTTAAATCCACCGATATCAGTTTCATTTGCACTCATTAATTCAACAGACCATCTTTGGCTTTCTGCATACTTTGTATACATTCTGAAAAGGTTAGCTGCAAATAATGCTGCTTCATCTCCCCCAGCTCCTGCTCTGATTTCAACAAATACGTTCTTATCATCATTAGGATCTTTTGGTAATAACATTATTTGAATTTTATTTTCTAATTCTGATTCTTTTTCAGATAACATAGAAATTTCTTCAGATAACATCTCTCTCATCTCTTTATCTGACTCTTCACTTAACATTTCCTTATTTGCTGCTAAGTCTTCTACAACTTTTTTATATTCTCTATAAACAGTTACTAATGTTTCTAATTCTGCGTGTTCCTTACATAGCTTTCTCCATTCACTTTGGTTGGCCATTATTGAAGGATCTGATATTTTAACTGATAGTTCTTCATATTTATTTTCAGTAAATGCTAATTTATCTAATAACATAGTATCACTCCATACTCTAATTTTTCACATTTTAGTATTATATCATAGTAATTGTAATTTTATCAACTTTTTAAAGTTCCTATTACAACTCTATCTAATCCAGCTAAATCTTTAACTATTCTTACATCACTGTATCCGCTGTTTATCATTAACTTTTTAACTTCTTCACCTTGATCATGACCAATTTCAAAAGCAAGTATTCCATCATCTTCTAAAACCTTTGAACTTTCCTCAACTATTCTTCTATAAAATATTAATCCATCTTCCCCACCTGATAAAGCTGTGTGTGGTTCATAATCTTTAACATCATCCATAAGAGTAGGAATTACTTCATCTTTTATATATGGTGGATTTGAAACTAATATCTTATATTTTTTATTCTGATTAATAACTACCTTTAACAAATCACTTTTTACAAACTTAGCTCTGTCTTTTAAGTTGTGTTTGGCAATATTACTTTCAGTTACTTTCATTGGTGTGTCATAATAATCAATTAAGTCAATATTTATATTTTTCCTAAAACTTGCTAATGCTATACCTATAGCACCACTTCCACAACAAAGATCACAAACATTCATACTCTCATCTTGTGGAATATACTTTAATGTTTCTTCTACTAATATCTCAGTATCTGGTCTAGGTATTAATACCCCTTCTTCAACATTAAAATCTAATCCCATAAATTCGGCACTTTTTAAAATATACTTAATAGGCATTTTATTTTTCCTTTTTTCAATAAGCTCAAAATATTCTTTTTCATTTTTTTTGCTTATCTCTTTATCTCTATTAGTAATTAAGTATAACTTATCTTTATTTATGACTTTTCCTAATAATAATTGTGAATCAAGCATATAAGTATCTACTGCAGCTTCCTTTAAAATACTTGATCCTTCTTGTAATAACTCTCCAATTTTCTTTTTATATTCAATTCCTTCTGCTGCTAATAAAGATGCTATAGCTACTTCTATTTGCGAGTCATCAGGTTCTTTTGTAGTAAGCTCTTGTAACTTTAATCCTGGATAAGCTATTATTTTTCCTAATTTACTATCTGTTTTTCCAAGCCATTTAATTAACTCATAAGTTATGCCTGCTACAAATGGCATTAGTAAAACTCTAAGAACTATTCTTTGTATAATTCCACCCCATCCTGTTAACGAAAAAACTATTATACTAACAAACATAGTTAAAAATAAAAAGTTAGTTCCACATCTTGGATGAAATCTGCTATATCTCTTAACATTCTCAACAGTTAATTTCTCTTCATTTTCATAACAAAAAATAGTCTTATGCTCTGCTCCATGGTATTGAAAAACTCTATATATATCATCTAACTTACTAACTAAATACATATATAAGATTAAAATTCCTACCCTTATCACAGATTCTATTAAATTTAATGCTATTGGATGTAATCCAAAGCTCTTAAATATAGAAGCTAATACTGTCGGAATTCCAACAAATAATCCTACAGATAACAAAAGGGAAAACATCATTGTTCCAGTAACTATTAGGTCATTTGCTCCCTTATCACCAAGCTTTTTCTTTAACCAAAGTTCAAACTTAGACTCTTCTTCATCTTCCTCAAAAAAACTAGCAGAATAATTTAAAGTTTTAATTCCAACTATTAAAGAATCTATTAAAATAAATATTCCTCTTATAAATGGTATATTTAGAAATTTATATCTCTTAGTCAATGGTTTGACACTTTTCATATCTACTTCAATTTTACCACTTGGAGTTCTTACTGCTGTAGCTAATCCTTTTGAGCCACGCATCATAACTCCCTCTATTACAGCTTGACCCCCAACATCACATTTTCTCATATCATCACTCTTTCAAAATTATTTTTGGCTCTTATATTTTATATAACAATGTCCACATAATGATTCATATTCAACATTATCAACTAAATCTATAGCAACTTGTTCTCCTTCAAAAACAAACTTACCATTGATTTTTCTTCCGTTTAAGACAGCTTTTCTTCCACACTTACAAATTGTTTTCATTTCTTCAATACTATGAGCTAATAGTAATAATCTTGTACTACCTTCAAAACCTTGCATCTTAAAATCCGTTCTTAATCCATAGCATATTACAGGTATATCTAATCCGACAGCTATTTCAAATAATTGGTCTATTTGATATGATTTTAAAAATTGAACTTCATCTACTAATATACAATTAATTTTATATTTATCATCATTCCATTTTTTAACTTCATCATATATATTCATATCACTATTTATTACTAAGTCAACTTTTCTTTCTACTCCAAGTCTAGATACTAACTTATCTCCACCTTTTTTATCAGTAGCTGGTTTTATTAATACTACATTCATTCCACGTTCTTCGTAGTTATGTGCTACCTGCATTAAGTTAGTCGATTTTCCAGAATTCATCGCTCCGTATCTAAAGTATAATTTACTCATTAATTCGTCTCCTTTTTCGATAGTTATATATCGATTATAGCATTTTAAGCCATTATTAAAAAGATGTTTTATCCCTTAATTATCATTGACCTTTTCTACCCCTTATGTTATACTCAATTAGTCATTAAATATGTCGTTTAATGATACTTAAATTTCGAAAGAGGTGAATCATAATGAGAGAAGGCATACATCCAAATTACCATCACGATGCTGTGGTTAAGTGCGCATGTGGAAACACTTTCACAACTGGATCAGTTAAGGAAGAATTAAAAGTTGATATATGTGCTAAATGCCACCCATTCTTCACTGGTAAGCAAAAAATCGTTGATATCGGCGGTAGAGTTGATAAGTTCAACAAGAAATTCGGTCTTAACAAGTAATTTAACTTTTTTTGATCAACAGGAAAGATTTTTATCTTTCCTGTTTTCTTTTTATTTCAAAATTTTTACACTAATTAATATGTATACAAAAAGAGAAAATCTTAATTTTTAACTAGTATTAAATATATTAAATGCAAAAATCTAGCTAGCGCTAGATTTTTACAATTAACAGCATAGAAGCTAACAATAGCTTCTATCTCAACTCTTAACTTTTTACTCTTAATTCTTAACTACTTTTTAAATACATCACTTTTTGGAAATACTGAAATAAATTCTTCGTTATCCTTAGTTTTAGAAAGCATATTAATAAGATTCTCAGTTATAGTTTCTATATTTCCATCTCTATACATAACTCTTCTTATAGCAAAAGCAACTTCTTTTTCAGCTTCACTTAACAATAAGTCTTCTTTTCTTGTTCCTGACTTGTAAATATCTATAGCTGGGAATATTCTTCTTTCTTGAAGCTTTCTATCTAAATGAACTTCCATATTTCCTGTCCCTTTAAATTCTTCGAATATCATATCATCCATTCTTGATCCAGTTTCAACTAAAGCTGTAGCAAGTATAGTTAATGATCCACCTTCTTCTATATTTCTAGCTGCTCCAAAGAATTTCTTTGGCATTATTAATGCCCCTGGATCTAAACCTCCAGATAAAGTTCTTCCTGTTGGTGTTATAGTAAGGTTATAAGCTCTTGATAGTCTAGTAATACTATCTAAAAGTATAACCACATCCTTACCTTGTTCAACCATTCTTTTAGCTCTTTCCAACACCATTCTTGATACCTTAATATGGTTTTGTGGTTCTTCATCAAAAGTTGAATAGATAACATCCCCATCTATTGATCTCTTCATATCTGTAACTTCTTCAGGTCTTTCATCTATTAATAAAACTATAAGTTTAACATCTGGATAGTTACGTGAAATATTTTGTGCTACCTTCTTTAACAAAGTTGTTTTACCAGCCTTTGGTGGCGCAACTATTATACCTCTTTGCCCTTTACCTATTGGACATATTATATCCATAAGTCTTGAAGATAAATCATTTCTATCTTTACTTTCTAAATGTAATCTTTCATTAGGATATATAGGAGTTAAAGTTTCAAAAGCTTTTCTTCCTATAGCTTTGTTAGGATCTTCACCATTTACTTTCTCAACAAAAAGTAGAGCCTTAAATTTCTCTCCCTCTTTAGCTTCCCTTACTTTCCCTTGAACCTCATCTCCTGTTTTAAGGTTAAATCTTCTTATTTGAGACGGAGATACATATATATCATTTTCTCCAGTTTGATAATTATCACATCTTAAAAAACCAAAGTTATTATTTTCTTGAACTTCTAATACACCCTTGGCAGAACCTGATTCATTTATCATTACTTTAAGTCTTTCTTTTTTTTCTTCCCTATTTTCTTCATTAACTTGTTCTTGTGTTATATCCACTTCTTGATTTACAGCCTTCAGTTTAGGAGCAATTTTTTCTACTAATACTACTCCATCTTTTTCAATTCTATTAGGTGAAATTTTTATTATCTCATCTACTAATTCTAATTTTTTTAATTTACTTATATTTTTAATGCCTAAATTCTTAGCAATTTCCTTTAACTCTGCTAAGGTCATCTTTTCATAGTTTTCTCTTGTCAAAACTACACCTCCAATTGTTATTTTACATAGGGAATTCTTAGACTATCTCTCTAGAACTGATATATGTGAATTGAATTATTATCTATAATTTAGATTATATAAAGCAGAAATTTATCTCTTTTGCTTATGTATATATAATTATGAAGCAATAAAAGATAAAAAACAATAAAAACTTATATTATAAGCTTATCCCTTTTTTTATTTTTTATAACAACCATCAAAAAAGAAGCACAGAATATCTATGCTCCTCTATATATTTAATTACTTATTATTTTTTAATGATGCATTTATAAATCCTATGAATAAAGGATGTGGATTATTTGGTCTTGATTTTAATTCTGGATGGAATTGAGTTGCTACAAACCATGGATGATTTTTAACTTCAACAATTTCAACCAATTTACCATCTGGGCTCGTCCCTACTACATTCATTCCAGCTTCTATTATAGCTTTTCTAAAATCATTATTGAATTCATATCTATGTCTATGTCTTTCATATATTAATTCATTTTTATAGCTTTCATACGATTTAGATTCTTTATCAAGATTACAAGGATATGCTCCTAATCTCATTGTTCCACCTAAATCTTCTATATCCTCTTGATCTTTCATTAAATCAATAACTGGATACTTAGTATTTGGGTTAATCTCTGCACTATTAGCACCTTCATATCCAAGAACATTTCTTGCAAATTCAATTACTGCTGTTTGCATTCCTAAGCAAATTCCTAAAAAAGGTATATTATTTTCTCTAGCATATCTAATTGCTTCTATCTTACCTTCTACCCCTCTATCTCCAAATCCACCTGGAACAAGTATTCCATTTACATCATCAAATAGCTTTTCAGCTGTTTCAGTTGTAACATCTTCAGCATTTATCCATTTAATATTTACATTTGAATCATTATAAATGCCACCATGCTTTAATGCCTCAACAACAGATATATATGCATCATGAAGTTCTACATACTTACCAACTAAAGCTATATTAACCTCATCTTTAATAACTTTAATCTTATTAACCATGTCTATCCATTCAGTATTATCTATATCTCTACAGCCTAACTCAAGCTTTTCAACTACTAATCTATCTAATCCTTCTTTATGAAGCATTAATGGAATTTCATATAAATGATCCGCATCTAAATTTTGTATAACACATTTAGCTTCTAAATTACAAAATAGACCTATCTTAGCTCTTAGCTCCTCTGATATCTCTTGTTCACTCCTACAAACTATTATATCAGGTTGTATTCCTATACTTCTTAATTCTTTAACTGAGTGTTGAGTCGGTTTAGTTTTAAGTTCACCTGATTTTCCTAAGTAAGGAACTAATGTTACATGTATGAAGCATACATTTTCTCTACCTACATCATATTTTATTTGTCTTATAGCTTCAAGAAATGGTAGTGATTCTATATCTCCAACAGTTCCTCCTATTTCAGTGATAACTACATCTACATCTTGTTCGTTACTAACTTTATAAACTCTTTCTTTTATCTCGTTAGTTATATGTGGTATAACTTGAACTGTACCTCCTAAATATTCACCACGTCTTTCTTTAGATATTACAGACCAATATATCTTACCAGTAGTTACATTACTATTTTTAGTTAAATTTTCATCTATAAATCTTTCATAATGTCCTAAATCTAAATCTGTTTCTGCTCCATCATCAGTAACAAAAACCTCTCCATGTTGATATGGGCTCATTGTTCCTGGATCTATATTTATATATGGATCAAATTTTTGAATTGACACCTTCAGACCTCTATTCTTTAATAATCTTCCTAGAGATGCTGCTGTTATCCCTTTCCCTAATGAAGATACAACCCCACCTGTAACAAAAACATATTTAGTACTCATTTATATTTCCTCCTAAACAAATAAAATTAGCATTTAATAACTATAAAAATTCAAATAAAAAACTCAATTTTTCTATTGACTATTGATTTTATATTTAGTATAATTTAAAATACCTCACTCTATAAATAAGTGAGGTGAATCAACATTTTTCTATGATATCATAATATTTTATTCTTTATCAATGTCTTTTATTAGTCATTTTTTATTGTTTTATCTAAAATTACGTAATTATCTCTGAATTGCTTATTAATAAGCAATCTTTCTTCAGCTTTCTTTAAATTATAATTTATACTCTTATTACTACTAAACATCAGCTCACCTATAAGCTTATCTTTTTCTAAACATCCATATTCTTTTAATAGTAATAAAAATAAATATTTACACTCTTTATTTTTGAGTAAATATAATAAATCAAAATTAGTTATTTCATAATATTTACATAATACCTCTACCACAACTCTATACTTTTCTATATTTATCACCTCTAAATCAAACTATAGACAAAAACATACCTTTATTAACTTCAATAACCACTTATTTAATTTATCCCCATAAAACTTTCATTTATACAAAAAAAGTGGCATAAAGCCACTTTTTCCATTTTTACTATTGAACTTTTATCTTTACCTTTATCTCTGTTGTTATAGGCGGTTGTCCTTCTGCACTTAAAAGATACTTAGCATAAATAAATCCACCATTCTCATCTATATTTATATCTAATATCTTCGTATCTATATGTAAATGTAACATACCATATGGTGTATTATATAATGATAATCCCATTTCTCCTATTTTAAATTCCATAGTAGTACATGTTGTACCAACTCTTTCTAAAACAAATCTATCTTCTTCAATTTTAAGATTTGTCGTTGTTCCTTTCATTCCAGAAATCTCTGACTCTTCATATATAATTTCATATGAACTTTCTTTCACTATAAATTTCCCTGGAGTAATAACTTCAATTGCATCACTTTCATCTATATCAGAAAAACTTTTCACTTGAATTACTGCATTCTTCTCCATAATTTCCTCCTACTTAACTGATACTATGTACTCTTGTAATTCCTCATCACTTATAGGTTCTACTTCTATTTCAGAATTAAACTTACTTCCATACTTTCCAAACTTAACTTTAAGTACTTTTTCCGTTCTACCCTTACTATATCTTCCTGATATTCTTGCAGCTAACTTTCTATCTTCTTCTGTTCCTTCCCCTTGTAATAAAACAAGTGCTCCTGAAAAGTCTGAAGTATGGAATGAATAATAACTTCCATCTATATGATTTTTAATCATATCACCTTCATCTTTAGTTCTAGCTACTATTATCTTATTATTATCCTTGGTTCTAAAATGTCTACCATATCTTAAAAGACTTAATTCATCTTCTTCTACTTCATTTTTATAATCCAATAAATCCTTTAATCTTAAGGCATAGTTAGGTTCAGTTAATTTACATCCACCTGCTGGTGATGGATATTCAGTTATTCCCCACTTTTCAGCAAGTTCCATTTGAGCTTTTCTACTTCTTCCTGATATATCTAATAACTTTTCTCTATCAACTAATCCACTTAGCTCCATTTCTGTAGGATCTAAATTTTTAGCACATAATGGTCTTAAAATCTTATTTGCAAAACCTGATTCTTTTTTTACAATATTTAATGCTTGTCTGTTTTGAGACATAGGTCTTTGATTTAAAACCTCACCTGTTATAATAAAATCTGCTTTGTATTCTTCTAATAGCTTTCCAGCATAATTCATCATCATAGCATGACAATCTATACATGGATTCATGTTTTTACCTCTTCCATGCTTAGGATTTTTAACCATATCTAAATGTTCATTAGAAAAATCAACTACCACTAATGGAATATCTATTTGTTTTGTCATCTTTTTAGCACTTTCTTCGCTAAAGAAATAAGATCTAAAACAAATACCAATTACCTCTATACCTTGTTCTTTTATAAGTTTTGCGGCTAGTATACTGTCTAACCCACCTGAAATCATAGCTAACGCCTTTGTCATATTAGCACTCCTCTACTAGTTAAATATTTTGTCAAAAACCTCTACTACCTTAAACTTAAATATAACTTGCTTATCATTATCTTTTTTATTTTCCTCAGTTTTACCTTCTATATTAGCTATATTTTCGTCTAATTTTTTTGTATCAACTATATTTTTGCTCTCATCAACAAAACATAATGGTGGAAACATTACACACCACCAATTTTGACCTTCTCCACTTCCTATTATTACTCTATAAGCCTCATAATTACCTTGAGGAAATATATAATCTCCATATATCTTATCTGGAAAATTCTCATTTGACAACATAGTCTTTACATCATAATCAAAACCTTCTTCGGCAATTACCTCTTTAGCTATACTATTAACTTCTTCTATACTCGAATTTAATATTTCCCTTGCATCATCTAAACTTTCAACACTTTCAAGTTTTATAGACATCTTATCTATTATTTTATCTCTAACTTTTAATTTTAATGCTTGATCTTCTTCAGAATCACTATTAGCTATTACATGAAATCTAATTAGCTTGTCCGCAACTTCTTCATAATTTAACTCTCTTAAATCTAAAGATGCTTCATTATTTCCTAAAGAACATCCTCCAAATAAAGTAACAATAAATACTATTATAATAAAATAAAATATATTTTTTTTCATAAAGATAACCCCCTCTAGCTTAATTATTTCCAATTTATAGGGGATTATTCATTTTGCTATTTATTTTTTATATAGTTCTTGTTAAAAATACTTCATTATATTTTTCTTTCATTTTCTCAAAACATTTTTGTGCTTTAAGCATATCATCAAAAAAAGCAAACACCGTTGGACCACTTCCACTCATCATAGAATTTATTGCTCCATATTTATTCATTTCTTCTTTTAAATCAATTAAAACCTTATGCTTTTTCAAAGTTACATTTTCTAATAAATTCTTCATATTATATGCAACATATCTTAAATTATCTTCATCCATAGCCTTTATTAATTCTTCAGTTTCTGGATGTTTTTTTACTTTTTCCATATTAAAATTCTTATACACTTCTTTAGTAGATACTCCAAAAGAAGGCTTTACTAAAACAATAATTTTATTTTTAAATGGATTTAATGGAGTAATTATCTCTCCAATTCCTTCACATAGTGCTGTTCCTCCTTTTATACAATAAGGTACATCAGCACCTAGTTTCAATCCTAATTCCATAAGTTCTTCATCTGAAGCATTTACTTCAAATAACTTATTCATTATTTTCAACACTGTTGCTGCATCAGTACTTCCGCCAGCTAAACCTGCCGAAACTGGAATATTTTTAAATATTTTTATTTTTACCCCTTCTGCAATATTATATCTTTCTTTAAAAGCTATCGCTGCCTTATAAGCAAGATTTCTTGAATCTGTTGGTACATAATTTTTATTACACTCTATAATAATATCTTTATTATTCTTTTCTACAATAATTTCATCGTATAAATCTATATTTTGCATTATCATTCTTAAAAGATGATATCCGTCATCTCTTTTTCCAACTATATCTAGAGAAATATTCACTTTGGCATAAGCTTTCATTTTCATCTCTTTCAGTTCCTTTCAACTTTTACTATATATTCTAAATAAAGTTCAGGTATTAACCCGAACTTTATTTATCATGTTATAAATTATATTATATAAGTTATTTTATTTCTCGTAAATATCTGTTAGATTTACGTATTTGTTAAATCGAACTAATTACAGCATTAGAGGTTTTATTTTCATTTAATTTATCTATAACTTCTATCAAAGGTTCAATCTTTTCGTAGAAAACAATAATACTATCTCCTATAGTAGCTTCTCTTATAGCTTCTTTAAAAGCTTCTACCTCATCTAATACCATTTTTACACTAACATATTTATTACAACTATCTATTCCATTTTTTATAACTTTTGCAATTTCACCTGATTTTCTACCTCTTTTATCTTTATCTTCTTTGATTATAATTTTATCAATAAATTTTGAACTAACTTTTCCAATCTCTTTTATTGATTCATTATTTCTATCTCCAGGAACTCCTATTACTCCTATTACTTTACCATCAGTTATTTCTTTTACTGCTGATAAAGCTTTCTTATATCCTTCTATATTATGACCATAATCTAATATTATTTTAATTCCATTATACTCATGAATATTAAATCTTCCATAGTTCTCTCTTGAATTTAACTCAAAACTTTGAATTGAATCTTGTATAATATTATAATCAACATTTAATCCAATTAACGCTGCACAAGCAGCCATTACATTTTCTATATTAAATTGCAATGCACCTTTTAATATTATTGGAATATCATCAATACTACTTATTCTATATTCTCTTCTTTTCTTATTAATGCAGATATATCTTTCCTTTAAATAAACTACAGTTTTACCGTCTCTAATACTATTTATTATAAGTGGGTTTTTATAATCTTTAGAGAAATATATTATATTTGACTTTATTCTATTTATAATTGTATTACTATACTTATCGTCAGCATTAATTATTACATAACCATCTTTCTTAACAGCTTCTGCTACCAACGATTTTACATAACATAAATCTTCCATATCCTGCACGCCATCGCAACCTAAGTGATCTTCTGTTATGTTTGTTATTACAGCTACATCGGCTAAGTCATAAGCTAATCCTTTTCTTATTATTCCACCTCTAGCTGTTTCAAGTATAGCTATATCTACATCCTTATTTAATAGTACACATTTTGCGCTATCCATTCCTGTATCATCGCCAATATCTATACATTTGTTATTTATAAAGATTCCTTCTGTACTAGTCATTCCTGAACACATTCCAAGTTTACATAAGGTATAATTTATAAGACGTGTAGTTGTAGTCTTTCCATTTGTTCCACTTACTGATACTACAGGTATATTCTTTATATCTTCTTTATACATCATCTTAATTATTTCATCGCCGACATCCCTACTCTTTCCTTCAGAAGGGTATATGTGCATTCTTAAACCTGGAGCAGTATTTACCTCCATTATTATCCCATTATTATTCATAATACTTTTTGATATATCTTTCGTACATATATCTATGCCACATACATCTAATCCTATAGTTTTAGCAGCTCTTATACATATATCTTTATTTTCTTCACATATTTTATCTGTATAGTCAATAGCTATACCACCTGTAGATAAATTAGCATTTTTTCTTAATAATAATTTTTTATCTTTTTCTAAAACACTACTTAATGAATAACCTTGCTCACTTATAAAGTTAATAAGCATATTATCTTTCTTAACTTTAGTAAGTGGTTTTTCATGACCTTCACCTCTATACTCATGTGAATTTAACTCATCTATTAATTCTTCTATGCACTTATTGCCATCACCTATTATATATGGTGGTATTCTTAAAGAGACACCAACTACCTTATTGTTTACTACACAAACTCTGTAGTCATCACCCTCCCAATATTCTTCTAGTATAATATCATCAAACTCATTTATTAATTTCTGATAAGCTATAATAAGCTCTTTTTCATTTTTTATTCCTATAATAACGCCTTTACCTTTATTTCCATACTGAGGTTTTAATACTAAAGGATATCCTATTCTTTCTGCTTCCTTTAATAAATTTATTACATTACATACTTTAGCCCCTCTAGCTACAGGTAAATTTTGCAAATATAATAATTCTTTAGTTAATAATTTGTCACAAGATATATCAGCTGAAATACAACCAGTATTACTTGTAATTGACGCTTCTATAACTCTCCCTTGCTTCCCGTAACCTATTTGATAAAAATTGCTGCTTCCCAACTTCATAACTGGTAATCCATGCTTTTGAGCAGCTTCGCATATTGCTAAAGTACTAGGTCCAATTAGCTCATCATTTAATATTTCTTTTATAATCAATATTCTACTTTTAAAATCTATAACCATGCCACTAATTAATCCATTTATTATATCAATAGCTAATTTTGCAGATTCTATACCTGCTTTAGGGTATTTATATTGATATATTATTTGATATATATCGCCTTCTACTTCTCTTGCTTTCCCATAAGCAACATCTATACCAATTATATTTTGTATTGCAATAATGATATGTTCACATATATGAGCTAAATATGTACCTTCCTTAAGCCTTTTTACAAACCCTCCATCTTCATCTATTCCACACCTATGAGTATATAATTCTGGAATCATTTTTACTAAATTCTCGTTAAATCCATTTATATCCTTGCTAGGCGTTTCACAATATCCTTCTAAATCGACATCAAGTCTTATACACTTTTTATGTGAGTATATATTCTTCCCCTCATAAATGTTACTACTTAGTATTTTCATTTTTTAAATTATCCTCCTCGAAAGGTACTTTTTTAATTAAATCAAATTTATTACCTTCCTTTAAAACATGAAGTTTAACATTAAACATACTTAAAACTTCATCACAGTATTGTTCTGATACATTGCTATATATTATTGAACTTCCATCTAAAAAATATACTGCCCCTGATCCTATTACTTCTGCAATGCCTTTATCACTTACCACTATTGCAGTATCTTCATCTATTCCAATTCCTAAAACTTCTGGATTTTGAGCTACAGCTGTTAATAACCTTCCTATTCTTCCCCTTTGAGCAAAGTGTTGATCTATTATTACACTATCAATTAGCCCTAATCCAGGTGACATTTTTAATGTGCATTTTCTTGGTGACTCCTCGTCTTCTCCTTGAACTATCATTGTATGACTCATAACAGAAGCTCCTGCAGAAGTACCAGCTATTACTTTCCCTTCACTACAAATATCCTTCAATGCATCATACACTGGAGTTCCACCTAAAATACTTGTTATTCTAAGCTGATCTCCACCTGTAAAAAATAATAAATTACATCTTTTTATTAAATCTACATTCTTCTTATTACACGCATCTTCTCTATTAGTTATATCTAATTTTTCTATATTCTTTATTCCAAGACCTGAAAAAACTTTATTATATTTACTATAACTTTCGTCCGGACATTCAGTTGCTATAGTAGCTATTAATAGCATATCAGTATCTTTATTTATAAAATCAGCTACACGCTTTAATATCTCTTTATCACCTTTTTTATCTTCTGCGCCTCCTATTATTATTAAATTTCCTTCTATTTTTTCATCCATATTTTCACCTCAAATCACACATTCACTATTTTATCCATTCCTAAACCATATTATTCAAAATCATAAATTAAAAGGTAATTGCTTAATTTCAGCAATTACCTTTTAATTTATTCTTAATTATTAACTTTTAACTGGTAACTAAAAAATTGCTCTTCCAGGAATTATAATTCTTTGTCCAATATTAATAGAGTCTGGATTCTCCATATCGTTAACCCTTATCAATTCATCCATAGTAGTATTGAACTTCTTAGCTAATTCCCATAAAGTATCACCTTTGTTAACAACATAAATTGTAACAGATGATTTCTTTTCTTTCTTTTCTTCTTTATTTTGAACTACATCTACAATCCATTCCTTGTTAACATTGTATAATACATTTACTGAAACTGATAACGTAGCTCTAATAGCTATAGTATTAGCCTCTATTGTTCCATCTATAGATTCTAATTGAACTTTAGCTATAACATTCATGTCTGGCTTAGTTCCTTTTATATCTAATACTGATGTGAAAGGTATTTCTCCATTACACATATCAACTTTATAGCCCTCATCAGCAGTTTTATATAAAGCAGATACTTTAATTATACCTTCAATCTTTACTTTATCTTCTTCAGCTGTCTTATCAGCTATAACAGGACAACCATAAACCATAATAATATTTCCTAATCTTTCATTTTCATCCTTTAAGTATAAATTATCTTTTAATATAAGATCAGTTGTCATGTTTCCATGAACTACTCCAATCTCACAGTTATTTTCAACTAGGTCCATTGTAACTGTTGGTGAATACGCATCTTTTACTACTTCTACACTTTCTCTAGACATGACCTTAACATCACCTCTAGCTACGAACTCAATGCTTATGTTTCTATTTTCGCCCAAATCATCAGGCATTACAGTACAATCGCTATTAACTACATCTATATTGTGGGATGTCATCATTTCACTATTAGCACCCACTAATTCTTCTTCCTTAGATAAATAAACATCATCTTGTAATACTACTAAATCTTCTGAATCTCTGCCTTTATATAGTACTTCTATTTTGCAATAACATCCAAAGTAAACTTTATTTTCTCCTAACTTAACTTCCTTTTTGTGTAACATCATAGAATACTTCAAGATTTCATCAACTTCTGGTTTATCCATAGTAACTTTTATAAGTGATTTTCCTATAAATTCAATATCTTTTTGACCTTTAACTTGATTTAATTCTTCATTTTTTCTTTGAACTTGTACATCTCCACTACCTTCAATATCCTTTACAAATTCAAGATCTTGTATTTTATAAATATTCCACTTAGTTGATCTTACTCCATCAATAGAAATCTTTCTTTCATTCATTATGTTAGCTTGAATATGTTCAATTACACACTCTACATCACAAAGGATTTTATGTTCTTCATTATTAAGTTCAAGATAATCGGCAAATTTTTCAGATAAATTAACAGAATCAACTCTTTGTGTTCCGCTTTCATCTTCAGACAGATATAATACAGAATAATTTATTTGTCCTTCAATCATTACTTTATCTGCAAGTATCTCTTTATTGGTTACAGTTGCTTTTGCATCTACCCCTAAAATCTGATGTGCATCTGGATGTGAATCCTTAATTAAATATTCCCCTTTGAGAACATGATTAGTTGAGCCTTCTCTTAGTAGTTGTTCATATTGAACATTCTCTTTTATAACATCTATTTGTGACATAATATCCCTCCCATAGTATAACTACTATTTAATATATATTTCTCTAAATATATATTTATTCTAAAATATATAAACTGTTTCTTTTTTTATTTATATTTTAAATTTCAATTTATTTCATATATTTACTTTTAAGTATTATAATTACATATATTGTGTCGAATTTTAGGTTTTATCAGAACTTTTTTTAATTTTTTTTTATTTTTTTTAAATAAGTTGTTGACTATTGTTTAAATATGTCGTATTATAAAGATGGTTATTGACCATATAACCTCTCATAAATTCTCAATACCCTTTTATACCATAGTTGAAAGATGGATACCCGCCATCTTTCTTTTTTTTAATAAACAAAAGCTTCGATAAATATCGAAGCTTTTGTTTATACAGGATAATATAACAGTACTGTTTTTGTTAAAACATCTGAATAACTGTATGTCACTGTCCTTTGGGTGTCGTTTTCTAGCCTAACTACGAAAATACTTGGATGAACACTCTCTATTACTCCGTCGTTAACTAAAATCTTTTTTCTACCACCATTAGCTTTAAGAGTAACTTTTTCACCTAAATGATTTTGTATATCTTTTTTAATGGTAGCGATAGTTTTGTTTAACTCCATATAAACACCCTCCTTTTAATATATTATAACATATTTGGTATTTTTAGTCAAAGCAAATATATTATTTTATCACGTGTTAGATACAATGTCAATGTAATCTTTTACTTTTTTATAAAAATAATAATTCCCACATTTAATATTATGGGAATATTGTTAACCTTTTATACATTTTTTTAAAATATAATTAGTACGCAAAATAGATTAAAGAACACTTGAAATAAAGTGCGAAGCACTTTGGTGAAAGGTTTAACTTCGTCAAAGGGGAAAATTCAGCTAAAGCTGAGGAGAAAATATTGCCTATGGCAATAGGGAAAAGATCTCTAATGAGATAAAATGCTTTTCTCTGCTACTTATAGTAGCATTTCCCCCTTAACGTAGTTAACTTTTCACCGCTACGTAGTAGCCTTTCACTTCGACAAAGTCGACTTTTCACTTGCGAGCCTTAGCTCGCACTTTATACAAATGGAGATCTAGGATATCCTTCTCTGTATTTTCCTCTTGTTTGCAATCCCCCAATTCCTCTTATTCCTGTTATTGTACTATCTATTACATCTGTAATTGATACAACCGTATCTATTCTTGAATATGCAATTTTTTCACATACAAATACGGGGTCAAGACAATGTATTAATACTCTACTTGGAGAACTTGCAAAATTTGCTCCTGCATCTAATAAGCACTCATAACATGATTGGCATGCACCAGCAAAAATAACTAATTCATCATAACTAGAATTATAATTTCTTAGTGCCTTAACTGCATCTATATAATATCTAGAGTTTCTATAATTGTCCAAATCTAAAAAATCATCAGTTTTCTTTAAAACACTATCATGACCTGTTAATACGACTATATCTGGTTTTATTTCTTTTACTAAATCAACTACGCAATTCCATTGTTCTTTTTCTGGAATAGCTCTCCCAACTGCATCTAAGGATAATTGCTTATATACTTTTAAACAAGTTTCTAAATAATCTTTATCACCGTCAATGTGGAGTATCTTCCCGGGTCGTCCAAACATTAATTCTTTATTTGGATTTTGTTTTTGACTTTTACTCCCCCTTGACATTATCGCTTCCCTCGCTGCCAAATCACCTCTAAGCCCTATAGCTTTATTTATAGCTTCATTTACCCTTGTATTTAATATCTTTTCCTTTGTTCCTATAAAAGCTGAATCTACTTGTTCTAAATCATCAACAGAAGAATCCGCAATTATTCTTATACTAATTCCTTTTAAAATATAAATAGCTTGACCTTTTTCTTCTTTTATATCAATTATTTTAAATGTAATATCTTTATCATAGGATTTTCTTACGACAATATCTCCTATTTGCATCTCTACCTCGCTTAAAGTTACTATCATTTTATAATATGTTTTTTTACTAATTTTGACTCAAATAAAGCATCGTTAAAATAACGATGCTTTATTTGATATCATAATTATTCTTAAATTGTTCTAAGAATTTAAGATATTCTTCTTGCTCATTTATTATACCTTCTAATTTACTAGCAAAGGTGTTTTGACCCCAATTTACTTCATTATAATAATATCTATTTGCTAATCTCCAATATCTTTGTGGAAATTGTAAATATGCAAAAAGTACTTTATATTCCTCTTCTTTTAAAGGTGACTCTTCATTATAAGAATCAATTATAGCTGTTGCAAAATCTATATTCCAATTACATCTCTTTAAAACCTTTGTCATAAAATTTGAAATATCAAATGTTCTTATTTCTCTCTTGCAATAATCAAAATCAATTACACTTATCTCGTTATCTTGTCCAATTATAATATTATGATAAGTATAATCATGATGACAAAATCCCTTTTCATTCTCTGCTACAGCGCATAATGCTTCATATTCAGATTCTTCTAAAGTTTTTAAAGCCTCTTTACCTATCTTTTTATAAAAATCTAATGATTTTATATATAATAGGTCAAAGCTACTCTTATTATTTTTCTTTCTTACCATATCTCTCATCTTATCTAAAGATTTAACCCTCTTTGCCATTAATGTAGGCCATCTCCCCAAGTCGGTTTTTAACTTGGAATTTTCTGGTGGATCATATCCTTTTGATGCTTCATGTAATTTTGCAAGTGTTCTAGCCGCAATTTTTACGTCTTCTATGTTATGAAAATCACATTCCCTACCCTCTAGCCATTCAGACAAAGTATATAAGTCCTCATTAACTAATGCATAGGGCTCCCCATCTATGTTCAAAAAATACCTATCTACATTTTTAAAACCATTTTTTATAAGATGCTCCTTAGCTCCATATACAAATAAAAGCTTTTGAGGGCCATAATTTATCTTCTTTAAACACCTTTCACCTTTGTTGGTTTTTAAATAGTATACTCCTTTGTTAGCTTTAATATTATCGATTTTAATTCCAAATTGTCTTTCTACTTCAAACTCCCTCATCATAACTCTCACCCCCTTATATATTTATATGTACTATTCAATTCTTTTATTAACGTTTTTTTACTTTATTTAATATAATAAATTAAAACTATATTGAAAGGATTTAATTATGAATATAGGTATTGATGGAAGAGCTGCAAAGTGGTATAGAGGTACAGGGATAGGAACATATACTTATCAACTTATAAGTAATATAAATAAGATTGATAATATTAATAACTATCTATTATTTCTTCCTCAAAATACAGACCTCAAACTAAATAATAACTTTGCAACAAAATTAATCGAAGAATCTCCTAACTCTAACTTTTGGGATGAAGTCAATGCCCCTAATATATTAAATAATACTGACATAGATTTATATCACGTTCCTCAAAATGGTGTTGGACTTACAGAAAATATTAATTGCCTAAAAACTATAACACTTCATGATATAATCCCTTTAAGAATGCCTGAAACTGTCAGTGATAGATATCTTAATATCTTTAATAATCAATTACCTAAAATAATCGAAAACTGTGATGGTATAATAACTGTTTCTCAATTTTCTAAAAATGATATAGCAAAGGAATTTAATTTTCCTAAAGAAAAAATTTTTGTTACTTATTTAGGTGCAGAGGATATTTATAAACCATTAGATAAAAAGTCATGCAAAAACTTTTTAAAAAATAGATATAATATCGATAAAAACTTTATACTTTACGTAGGTGGCTATAGCCCACGCAAAAATATTATCGGTATATTAGAAGCTTTCTCTCTTTTAGATCCTAAGCTAAGAGAAAATCTTTACGTTGTTATTACAGGTAAAAAAGGTATTTCCTATAGTATATATATGAAGCGAGCTGAAGACTTAGGAATCAAAAATTCTGTAATATTTACCGATTTTATTCCTTTAGATCACCTACCATTATTTTATAATGCTTGTGAATTCTTAGTTTATCCATCTTTTTATGAGGGATTTGGATTACCTCCACTAGAAGCTATGGCTTGTGGTACTCCTGTTATAGCATCAAATGTAACGTCTATCCCTGAAATTTGCTCTGGTTCAGCATTATTAGTAGATCCTCATGATATAGATGCTTTAAATTTATCTATGGAGGAATTACTATCTGATGATAATTTAAAAAATTCTATGATTAAATGTGGTTTAAGCAACTGCTCGAAATATTCATGGTTAAATACGGCCAAAGATACTATTTCAGCATATAAATCTATAATTGGAGTTTAATTATGCATTGTTATTATTTAAAACTAAATTTGCTATACTGTAATCTCTTAATTTAAAAGGGCTAGCATTGCTAGCCCTTTTTATTTATTGCTAATAAATATTTAATTATTTAAAAATTCTATCCTAAATTTATCTATTTCTAATTTATTTTTTAGTCTGCTTAAAAATACTTCTTCACTCCAAGCTTTTTGTTTAAAATAGTAATCAGTTGCAATACTTATAAAATCTTTAGGATAATTAATTAATTTTCTTAATATTTCTACCTCTTCTTTCTCTAACTTATTCACTTCATCATATGATTTTATAATTAGTTCTATTATTTCTTCGTTATATGCTAAATTCTTAATTACCTTCATAGCATATCCATAAATATCTACTATTCTCATATCAATGCTACAATAATCAAAATCTATAATATTTACTTTATCTCCATCTATAATAAAGTTATGATGTGCCAAATCATTATGACATAGCACTCTATTCTCTTTATTGTTAATCAAACTTTCGTACCTACTATTTTTCAATTCTTCTATAGTCTTTATTAAGTCTTTTTTTGCATTATCTACATTTTGTAAAAACAAATTGTCAAATTCATTTTTATATCTATACTTGTTAACAAGCTCTTCTAGTTGTAATAAAGTATAATATTCCTCTTCCATCTTATTAATTAAATTTTCACTGCTATTTTTCTTTATCTCTTCTTCTGAAATATTCTTAAATATATTATTAGAGGCTATATGCATTTTTGCAATAGCTTTAGTGCATAATTCCACTTCAATAGGATTAGTAAATGTAGCCTCTCTTCCTTCTACCATATCAAGTAATACATATTTCTTACCTTTCCATACGGTTATTATATCTCCATTTGTATTCCTAGTGTATTTTAAAACCATGGGATATTCTGACTCAATTATTTTTAATACCTTATCTATAAAATCGATTCTATCTTTTGTAGAATCTGTTATCTTCAATACTTTTTTGCCCTTATCTGTGAATAAGACAAATACCTTTCTTAATGGAATTACATCATTTATCTTTATTCCTAATAAATTTATGAACTCTTCTTTAAAGTCATATTCACACAATATATTTTTATCTACATATCTGGTTTTAACCAAATTAACTCTCCCCCCTTATATTATCTCATCACCATCTATCTCTATAGCCATATTAATCTTTTTAATCCAATCATCGTAGTCATTATCATCATACCCTCTATACTTATATATTAACTTCATAGTTTCAAATGGATAATTGCATAAGGCAGTTAAATAATTTTTACTTTTTTCTGATAATGATGATTTATATACAAATTCATCAATTACTTTTTCTATTTGTATGTTAAAATTTCTACGTTTTATCCTTTTAATATAATTAAATAAATCATGCTCTATTAAATTATATGATATATATTTTGTTGTTCTTATTTTTAAGATTTCATTTTCTGCAAGTTTCAAATTTCCTTCATCTACTCTTCCTAAGCACATTTCATAATTATTCATACTCCGTCTTATAAGATCAAAATAACTCTCATTATCCATAACATCAAATGATGTCTTTGCTCTATTTAAAGCTATATTTCCTTTTTCTAAAAGATAGAAATCAAATTCATTTTTATTATTCTTTAGGTTTATAGTATTCAATAGTTTATCTACTTTTTTAATCTGAACTCTAAAATTTTCAACATCTTTTCCAATTGTACTATTTATTCTAGGTATTATTGTTATCTTATTATTCATTAATCTACTTTGTATCATTACAATTAGATCTAACTGACTACTTATATCTATACTATTTTTATCGCTTTTTCTAGTAATATTTTCATCTATAATTACCTTGTTATTATTTAAATAAGTTATTATATCCATAAGTTCACCACCTATCTAAAATACTCTTCTAAAAACTCCTCTCTTTCTTCTCTATCATCTAAATATTTCTTTAATTTACTTACAAAAAATTCTTCTCCCCACAATTGTTGCTCCCAATAATATTGAATTCCAACTTGCCAAAAAACTTGAGGGAATTTTATAAAATACTTCATTATATTTAACTCTTCATCTTTTACTTCATTACTTATAGAATAATTGTTTAATATTAAATCGGCTTTTTCTTTACTCCATTTCCCATCTTTCATTGCCCTTATCATAAGAGAACTTAAATCATGAATATGAGAATCTAATATACAGTAATCAAAATCAATAATATTAAGTTCTCCATTCCTATCTACTAATATATTATGATGAGCAAGATCATGATGGCAAAATCCACATTTCATAATTTCTTTATTCATTAAATAGAAGTAGTTACTCTTTTTTAATCCGTTTATACTGGCTATTCCTCTCTCTATCTCTTCATCTAAATGCTCTAAATACAATCTATCAAATTCAGATTTCTTAGCTTTTTGAGAAATTCTATGAGCAAAATCTAACATTTCATCACATCTTGTACTAAAAGTACTTATCCATTTATTCCACCCATATCTTGGTGTCATTCTTCTATCTAATATAAAACCTGTACTGCAAGTATGAAGTTCACCTATCTTTTCAGCAACTTTAGCAAGTTCTATAGGATTATCATAATTGCTTATTCTAGATGGAATCCATTCTGTTAAATATGCATATTTATCACCTAATTTTATGAAATCCATATTATTTTTAGTTTTTATTATACTTGGAACAGTTTTAAATCCTTTTTTTTGCAAATGTTTCATAGCAGATAAAATAAAATGAAAATGAGGGAATTTATATCCTATAACTTTTACACAATACCCTCTATCTTTTGAATCAATTTTATATGCATTTTTTATTTGTTCAATGTAGCGTATATCTATATCGTAATTATTTTCTATAACCCTACTTATATTGATAGTATCCATAACAAACTCCTATATTTTTCTTCTTATTTATTATATGAATACTATATTTTATTGTGTTTGCTATCACATAATTAAATCTCAAATAATATTATTAATATTATAAAGTTTTAAGGAGTGAAATTTAATGAATCTCTCCATAGATGGTCGAGGTATTACACTTTATAACGGTTCAGGAATTGGTACTTATATAGCAAATCTACTTAAAGTATTAATTACTATTGATAATAAAAATGAATATACTATATTTTGGGCTGGAGATAATTATGATGCATTTAAAAAAAGCAATACTAATATTGTTTTAACTTCAAAAAGACATGGTATGTTTTATGAAAATTTTTATTACCCTAATTACTTACAAAGTAATAATATAGATTTACATCATATACCTCAAAATGGAATTGGCTTATCAAAAGATTATCCTGTTCCTTGTGTTGTTACAATTCATGATTTAATTCCTTATACTCTGCCTGAAACCTGTGGTAAAGGATATTTAACAAGATTTTTAAAAGATATGCCATATATTATAGAAAATTCTAAAGGGATTCTTACAGTATCTGAATATTCTAAAAGGGATATACTTAAATTTTTCCCAAGCTTTCCTGAAGATAAAATTTTTGTAACACCTTTAGCTGCAAATTCATCCTTTTACCCTATGGAAAAAGATATCTGTAATAGTTTTTTAAAAGAAAAATATAATATAGATTTTCCTTTCATTTTATATATAGGTGGCTTTAGTTCAAGAAAAAATGTTAAAGAACTTATTCTCTCTTTTAATGATATTTATTCATCACTAAAAAAGAAATATAAATTAGTATTATGTGGCTCTATAAAAGATGAAGGTGAAAAATTAAAAGAATTCTGTAAAGGTCTCGGACTTGAAAATAACGTTATTTTTACTGGATTTGTTCCTGATGAAGATTTACCATTCTTTTATAATGGTTGTAGCTTATTTGTATATCCTTCACTTTATGAAGGTTTTGGTTTACCTCCGTTGGAGGCTATGAGCTGTAAAGCTCCCGTAATTACTTCAAATTTAACATCTATACCTGAGGTTACTAAGGATTGTGCTTTGTTAATAGATCCATTCAACAAAGATGAGTTATCTAACTCAATATTAAAAGTATTAAATTCTTCTTCTTTAAGTGAAGAACTTTCTGAAAAAGGATATAGTAATAGTAAAAATTTCACTTGGACTAAAACAGCAGAATTAACATTGCAAGCTTATGAAGCAATCTATAAATCACTAAATAATAATATCTAAAAAAATAAAGTGCGAAGCACTTCTAGTTAACAGTTAAGAATCAAGCTTTAATAGTTAAGGATGAAAATACCACATAGTGTCTAAAAATATATCTTTAATAAATTTACACTATAATTTCAACCTATGACCATTAACTTTTCTATTTTAACTTTTAACTATAAAATGACTCGCACTTTTTATCTAAATACAGGTAATCTAGACAGATGCCTTACTAAATAATTAGCAGTAACCCCTATAAAAATTCCTGTCCCTATACCTACTATAGATAGTACCGGTAAATATAACATAACTGATATATTGTGAACTATTGATGAAGCAACTAATAATTGTCCTACATTATGAAATATAGCTCCAGTTGCACTTACTCCTACAATACTTACTTTTTCTTTAAAACTTTCCTTTACTAATACCATTGCAAAAAAACTTAAAACCCCACCTGCAGCACTATACATAAATGATGATAGGTTTCCACCAAACATTGTAGATAATGTAAGTTTTAAAAACACTACAAGAAATGCATCTCTTTTACTTTCTAAAGTATATAAAGCTACTACTGTTATTAAATTTGATAACCCAAGCTTTGCACCTGGAGTTACAAAAGGAACTGGTATCATTCTCTCAAATATATGTAAAACTAATGCTTGCGCTACCAGTAATCCAATATACACCATTTTACTTGTCTTTCGCATAAACTTCACCCCTAATGAGATAATATAATATCTTCATCTTCATCATTTTTTTTACCTTTAACTTCTATCATAAACTTGTGTGGTAAACAAACTAAAGTCTCTCCAGGTTTACTTATATATTCTGGATTCATACAAACCTTATCAGAACAATCTGCATCAATTATTCCTATCTTGTCTCCATTTATAATTATTGTATTATGACCTTTGTCACTTTTAAAATCAATAATTTCTTCTCCTGTATGGTTAGTTAATGGAATTGTCTTTTCAATCTTCCCATTAATACTAATTTCAGCATAAGTCTGATCAAAATCTCTTCCTACTACAAATCCAAAAATAACTTCTGGTAAAAAAGAAAAAATCATTAAAATTGCAATAATGATAAAATCCCATCTTTTAAACATAAAAATTCCTCTTCTCTATTATTTATCAAAATTGATAATATTTTATCTAAAGGTTAATATTTATATAATTCTAATTTCTTTACTTTTTAATTATAATTATTTTTTAATCTATTAAAATTAAAAATAACTACTAGATTATTCTATAAGTTATTTGTTAAAATGTCTACACATTCAAACAATTCTTTATCTATTTATACTAATAATCTATCATAATAATTTTTACATAATCTATTTATATTGTTAATGTTTTCTTTATATTTTATAATTAGTTAGTAAACAATAAAAATAAAGTGCGAAGCATTTTGGTGAAAGGTTTGACTTCGTCGTACACATTTCTATTCAAAGGAGGAAATTACATATGTTTAAATTCAAAAAGTATTCAAAATCACTTTTATGTTTGTCCTTAGTATTTATGCTTGTTGGTTGTGGTCAAAATACTAAAAAAAATGAACAAACTACTCAGCAAGAACCTATAAAGCGTACTGAAATGCTAATGGGTACAGTTATCAGTGTTACTTTATATGACTCTACTGATGAAACAATCCTTGATAAGGTTTTTGATAAAGTTAAAAATTTAGAAGAAACATTAAGTATAAATGAAGCAGGTACAGAAGTAGATAAAATAAATGAAAATGCAGGTATTGAACCAGTTAAAGTATCTGATGATACAATGGAAGTAGTTAAAGAAGGGCTTTACTATTCAGATCTTTCTCATGGTAAGTTTGACATAACAATAGGTCCATTAGTTAAGCTTTGGAATATACCAGATCGTCCTACAGAAGATATTCCAACCCAGGATGAGATAGATGCAGTTCTTCCATTAACTAATTATAAAGACGTTATTATAGATGAAAACAACAAAACTGTATTTTTAACTAGACCTGGTATGATGCTTGATTTAGGTGGTATAGCAAAAGGATATACTGCAGATGTTATTTCTAAGATGTTAACTAATGAAGGAGTTAAAAGTGCAATTATAGATCTTGGTGGTAATATATTTGCACATGGTGAAAAAGTTTCAGGTGATGCTTGGAAAATAGGTATTCAAAATCCTTTTTCAACTAGAGGTGAAATAGTAGGTGCTATTTCTACAAAAAATAAATCTATAGTTACTTCAGGTGTATATGAGAGATATATCGAAGTTAACGGAGTTAAATATCATCATATATTAAACCCAGAAACAGGTTATCCATATGAGAATACTATTGCTGGTATAACTATTATAAGCGATAAATCAACTACAGGTGATGCATTATCTACATCTGTATTTGCCCTTGGCGTTGATGAAGGTATAAAATTTGTAGAAGGATTAGATGGTGTAGATGCAATATTTGTTACTAAAGATAATGGAATATATCTTACATCAGGAATTAAAGATAATTTTGAGTTAAGAGATGACAACTTTAAAGTTATGAACTAAAAAAATATATATTAAAGAGCTAGCATTCGCTAGCTCTTTTCAGTAATCTCAATTATTAATTGTTACTTATTTGATTAAATAAATTACTCTGATGTTAAAGTTACGTTTAATGTTTTAGTTTTTCCATCTCTTATAACTTCTAACGTAATAGTGTCTCCATCATTTTTTGAGTTCTTAATTTCTTTTAATTCATCAAAAGTTTTAACTCCTTGACCATCTACTTTAACAATTAAGTCTCCCGGCTTTACTCCTGCTTTTTCTGCTGGAGAGAATTCATTTACTTCAACAACATATAAACCTTGTTCCATACTTAATTTATTTGCTAATGTTTCGTCTACTGTTCTAATTGATATTCCAAGATTTAATATTGGTTTTGATAAAGATTCTATTTTATCACTTATATCGTTTATAGGAATTGCAAAACCTATACCTTCAGTATCAGTACCAGTAGCCTTCATTGTATTAATTCCTACTACCTGACCTCTAGTATTTACTAATGGTCCACCACTATTTCCTGGATTTATAGATGCATCTGTTTGAATAAGATTTTGCATAACTCCTGACTCAGTCTCAACATTTCTATTCAATGCACTAACTATACCATTTGTAACGGTTTGTGATAAATTAGTTGATAAAGGTGTTCCTATAGCAATTACTGATTCACCTTGTCTTAATTGATCTGAATCTCCTAATTCAACTACTGCTGGAATTTTAACATCACTATCTGTTATCTTTAACATTGCTACATCTTGGTTTTCATCATAATTAACAACCTTTGCTGCTACAGTTGTGTTATCACTTAAAGTAACTGATATTTCTGAAGCACCTTCAATAACATGATAATTAGTTAATATATATCCATCTTCATTTATAATAAAACCTGAACCTACACCTTCATATTGTTGTTGGAAGAAACCATTTGATGTAACTCCCTTAGTTGATACAGTTACTACTGCTGGTGCAACTTTCTCAAAAGCTTCTGTTATAGATAATGTACTATCATTTTTAAAACTAACATCTGCAGTGTTTACATTGCTTACAGTATTTTGTTGAGTTGTATCTACTTCGTTATTCATCATAACATATGTTAATCCACTACCTGCAACACCACCTAGTAATGAACAAGAAACTACTAGAGCAATTATTTTTCCCATTCCGCCACCTTTTTTTCTTGGCTTTCTATTTCTTTCGCTATTATAGCTATTATTTTCATTTTTCTGATTCAAATTCTCTTCTTTATAAACTGCATCATAAATATTTTCGTTGTCCATAATGTACACTCCTCTTACTTTTTTCTATATTTATAATATAAACCTATAATGTGTCAAATATATGACAAAATTAAAATAATAAAAAAAATGAGCTAATAAAGCCCATCTTTTTATTTCTACCTTTGTTTACTTTGTAATTCTTTAACTATATATCTAATTCCATTTACAACACTTTCTGTGCTATTTAAACCTGAAAAAATTGTTTCTGATTCTGTTTTATAAATTTTAGTTAATGATTCATCTCCTAAATCTTTAAACTTCTCTCCATCAGAATTAGTCATTAAGTAATATGGTATTCCGGAAAATACTCCTGGATTTTGGCTACTACTTAATCCTTTAGATAAGTTGTTCATTTCATTATATACAGCAGTTGTATATTTTGTTTTAGTTCTTTGTGCTTTAAACTCCTCTAACTGATCTCCTGAAATAGAATTTTCAAAATCATCTAAACTAACATCTAAATTTAACTTATCTAACAATTCTGTCAAACCAAAATTTGATCCTATTTTCTCAATATTTCTTCTTATTTTAGTAATTAATTGTTTCTTATTATAATCCTTTGATCCTATATATGATTCATCTAATGGATTTATCAACATTACACCAGCAACACTATCTTTAAATTGTTCTGCAAAGCTTGTTAACACTAATGATCCATATCCCTCTCCTACTAATATATACGGTTCTGGAGCTCCAGCCTTTCTAAGTAATATTTTTAGATCTTGTGCTTGCTCTTCTGGGGTTCTTTCTGGTCCTGAATCACTATATCCATAACCTCTTCTATTATAAACAAATGTACTTACATTATCGTCACTTAATTCATCAACAACAGGTGTCCACTGTTCTAAATTTCCTCCTATTCCTCCATCAAAAACTACAGTATAGTTCCCTTCTCCTTCTAACCTATAGTCCATTCTTCTATCATCTACTGTAGTATAATCAACTCTTTGTCTTAAAGTTTCCTTAGTAATAAAATTGCTTATTTTTTGATAAACAAACCCTATTACAAATATTATACTAAGTATTATTAAAATTAGCTTTGCAATCTCTTTAGGCGTTCGATTTTTTTTCATGCTAACTTTTCTTAAACCATTTGAATATGGCAATAGCTTCATTTCCCATCCCCCCTTATTTTCTTTTGTATAATTATAACTTTAAGTTTGGCTTAGCATTTAAACTTAAGTTATTTTCCTTCCCATTTATAAAGTTATAATATGCAGCACTACCAATCATAGCAGCATTGTCTGTACAAAGAATCATATCTGGGAATAATACATCTATTCCTTTCTTTCCTGCAACTTTTATTAAATTCTCTCTTAAGGTTGAATTAGATGCTACGCCCCCAGCTATAGCTATCTTATTCACTTTTCTTCTTTTACAAGTTAATAATACATTTTCAGTTAATACATCAACTACAGCTTTTTGGAAAGAAGCCGCAACATCTGCTGCATTAACTTCAATGTTTTGCATTTTACACTTATTCAAATAATTTAATACTGCAGATTTTACTCCACTAAATGAGAAGTCTAATGTGTCTTCTTGGAATTTAGCTTTTGGAAACTCAATAGCATTTGGATTACCTTCCTTAGATAATTTATCTATCTTAGGACCTCCTGGATACCCAAGCCCTAAAGCTCTAGCTACTTTATCATAAGCTTCACCAGCAGCATCATCTCTTGTTTGACCTATTACTTCATATTGTCCATAGTCTTTTACGTGAACTATAAACGTATGTCCACCAGATACTACTAATGATACAAATGGTGGCTTTAAGTCCTTATGCTGTATATAATTAGCACATATATGTCCTTCTATGTGATTTACTCCTATTAAAGGTTTTTTAGTTGCAAAAGCTAATCCTTTCGCATATTGTAAGCCTACTAAAAGTGCTCCAACAAGTCCAGGTCCATATGTAACTCCTATAGCATCAATTTGATCTAGAGTTACATTTGCTTTTTGAAGTGCTTCTTCTACTACTCCGCTTATTACTTCAATATGCATTCTTGATGCAACTTCTGGTACAACTCCACCAAATTTTTTATGTGTATCTATTTGAGATGCTATTACATTTGATAAAACTTCCCTACCGTCTACTACTACTGCCGCAGAAGTTTCATCACAACTTGACTCTATAGATAAAATATATTTTTTTTCCATATATATACCTCTTCTTTTCTTGTTTTTACAATACTTGTATTATATATCATCAATTATTTATATTCAAACTATTACTTGTTAATTTATTCTTTCTACTGTATATTTTAGTATAGATTTAGAACTACATCTAACTATTACGAATATTATATACTTATTAAACAAATTATTCATCATTTTTTGTTTCATTTTTTGGATTTTTAAGGAGATTTATATGAATACTTATGCTAAAGTTATTGTCCCAGGGTCACCAATTTCAAAGTCAAATTTCAAATTACATAATAAAGATGGTAGAGCAATTCTTCCTTACAATACAGGTAAGGTACATGATAAATATGCATTATATGAAGAAGAAATAGCTTACTATGCCAGAAGTCAAAATCCAACTATAGTTTTTGAGGAATCATTAATTGCAATTTTAAAAGTTTATTATAAAAGCGAAAAACGTCATCCAGATACAGCTAATATTACAAAAAGTATCTTTGACGGAATAGAAAAGAGCGGCTTAATAGTAAATGATGCTCAAATAAGAAGAATAATTGTAGAGGAATTTTATGATAAAGAAAATCCTAGGTTTGAACTTGAACTTTTTGCAGAAAGTAAATTCTCATTATCTTATTCACTAATAGAAAATGTTGATAGAAAAGATAAGCTCTTATATTCTTCACTAAAAAAATCTACTAAAGCTCCTATTAAGAAAAAAGAAGAAAAACTTAAATCTTCAAATAGCGTTTGTTCTGTTTGTAACAAGACAGTAGATCTTAATTCATGCGTAAAAGCTGATGGTGGAAAAACTATTATATGTAGAACTTGTTTTACAAAGTTATTTTAAGGAGATATAAAATGAAAGATAATTTCGTTTTTTTAGGAGATAGCCTAACCTTTGGTTATGGAGTAAATAAAAAAGAGTGCTGGGTTGAATTAATTGCTAGTACTTCTGAATTTAATATAATAAATAAAGGTATTAATGGTAGCACTACTATAGATATGCTTGTAAGATTTGATAAAGATGTAATATCCCTTACCCCTAGAAAGGTATTTATTATGGGTGGTACAAATGATTTATTATGTAATAGAAGCATATTATCTATAAAGTCAAATATCGAATTAATGATTAAAGATTTAAAATTAATTAATTCTGACATAATTATAGGAATACCTCCAGATATAATTATTGAAGATGCTTATAATTTATTTATGGAATCACCTACATATGATTATTGTAAAGCCTCACTCCCAATATTAAGAGAAAATATCATTTCTCTTTGTAATAATTATAGTTGTAAATATGTTGATTTTTATTCTTTAACAAAAAACAATATAAAAAGTAATATTTATCTCGATGGAATACACTTAAATCCTAAAGGACATCAACTTATGTTAAAGGAGTTCTTGAAATAAAGTGCGAAGCACTTTATTTCATTTGTGATGCTACTATTTTTCCAACTTTATATCCATCTTCTCCACTATTGAACAATCCATTACTACCATTTATAATTGTTCCACAACAATATATATCATCTATAGATGTTTTATAATTTTCTATCTCTAAAGAGTCTTCATTTATCTTAATATTACTATTTTTTAAATAATCAATTTCTGGATAGTATCCAATAGCAAGAACTAAAGAATCACACTCTATAATTTTAGATTCCTCTTTTCCACTATAATTTTCTATTCTAGCCCACTCTATTCTTTCACTTCCACCAACTTCGACAACTTCACTATTACATATAACAGGTACATCAAATTCATCTATTATATTAGCTAAATCTTCATTTACGCTTTCTCTTGACGTTATTATACCTTTTACTTTAGCTCCTTCAATAACAAGTCTTCTCGCTAATATATATGTCCACATTGTATTACCTGATAATATTACTTCTCTTCCTGGTAATAAACCTTGAAAATTTACTAATCTATGAGCTGCAGCCGTTGAGAATATTCCTGTATATTTATGTATTGGCACTATTATGTTACCTGTGTACTTCTCTCTACATCCAGAAGCTAATATTATTTTATTGGCTATTATCTCTGCTTCCCCTTCATAAGGATTAACATACTTAATCTTTTTATTATCAGTTATCTCTAAAACTCTTGTATTATTTTTAAACTGTCCATTTAAGCTAATATATGTTGTAATTAATATACTAGCAAATTCCGGACCTGGAACCTTTTCTCCTAAATGAAATTCTCCAAAATCATTATTTATAAATAAGTTTAGGTTTCCACCTAAATCCTCTTCTTGCTCTATTATTAAAACATTTTCTATATTTTCTTCTAATGCTGCTATTCCAGCTAAAAGTCCTGATGCTCCAGCCCCTATAATTACTAAATTATATTCCTTCATTATTATCCCTCCATACCTTAATTCTTAGGTACAATAAGCTTTATCCCTTTTGGTATTATTTCAAAATTAAATTCATTAGACTTTATTATTTCTCCATCTATATTACTTATTATTTCTTTTTCAGAAATTATTTTTAGAGTTTTACATTTATTATAATAAGTATCTTTAAATTTTCTAATATCTTTTTTAGTTAAAAAAGCTACTAGATATCTTAGAATTTTATATGGATTAGATTTTTTTATCCCATAAAAATCTAAACTTCCATCTGACAATTCAGCATCTGGAGCTAAAACTATTCCTCCACCATAATATCTACCATTAGCTAATGCAACTAAAAACATTTCATCAGTATTTTCTACACCATCTATTATAAACTTTATTTTTTCAGATTTAAACTTAAATAATGATACTAATGCTCCTAATATATAAGCTAATGACCCCGATATAATATGTTTATTTTTAAATATCTTTGCATTCAAATTAACATCTGCTGGAAAACCAATTGCAGATATATTTATAAAATACCTATCGTTTATACATCCAACATCTACTTCTTTACTTTCACCCTCTATAGTATCTTTTATGATATTGCTTAAATCACTATAATCTAAATAACTTCTTACAAAATCATTTCCTGATCCAGCTGGTATTATTCCTAAAGATGCATTTTTTCCTATTAATCCGTTTATAACTTCATTTAAAGTTCCATCTCCTCCTACAGAATAGACCTTACATTCTTCACTATAATCATAATTTTTGACAACATCTGTAGCTTCTTCCGGTCTTTCAGTAGTTATAATTTCATAGTAGTCATCTTCATCTTCAAAATATTTTTCTATTATTTCTTTACACCTAATTGCATTTCCCTTACCTGCAATAGGATTAATAATAAATAAATGCTTCATACTATAATACCTCAATAAAAAATTTATAGCTATTTATAAATATGTATTTAATTTATAAATAGCTATATGACAGATCCTTAATTTAATTTTATATTATTTTACATATATTGTAAATAATTATTCTCCTGCTACTGAAAGGCCATTTACTTTAATAGACGGACTTCCTACACTACTCATAGGGAATAATAAGTCATTTCCTATTTCTTCAATATTTTTTAACATATCAAAGAAATTACCTGCTATAGTTATTTGTTCAACTGGAAATGTTTTTTTGCCATTCTCTATATAGAATCCTTTTGCTGCTAAAGAGAAATCTCCAGTTATTGAATTAGCACCTGAGTGTAATCCTGCAAAATCACAAATTATTAACCCTTTATCTATTGATGATATTATTCCGTCAAAATCCTTATCTCCTGGTTCAATATAAAAATTAGTTGGAGAAACTGATATAGGTGAAGCATAAGATCCTTTAAATCCATTACCAGTTGACTTAACTCCTGCTTTATTAGCTGTTTTTAAATTATGAAGTAAAGTTTCTAGTTTACCATTCTTTATTAAATATGTTTTCTTAGTTGCTACTCCTTCATCATCAAATCCTACAGTTGCTAATCCATCTTCTAAATGTGGATCATCTACTAAAGATACATTTGAACTTGCAATAACTTCTCCTTCTCTATCTTTTAATAAACTTAATCCTTTTTGAGCTGCATCTGCGCTAAATACTCCTGCAAAAGTTGAAAGTAAAGATACCATTGCTTCATTTTTTATTACTATTGGATAACTACCTGACTCAATGCTCTTTCCATTTACTTTAGATAAAGCCTCTTCTATTCCCTGTTTTGCTATCTTCTTAACATCAACCTCATCTAAAGATTTTGCTACTACATATCCAAAACCATCATACATTTTATTATCAATAGTAAGTATAGGTACAACATACGCAGTTAATATATTAGATTTATTTTTTAAATTTAATCCTTTTGTATTAATTATTCCATATTTTCCAGAACTATAACTAACTGAACATCCACTAAAGCTAGTTACTTTATCTGAAAGCTCCTTAGCTTTTCTCTCCATTCCTAATGCTATATTTATAAGCTTATCAGCTTCTATATTTTCTAATGCAGGATAATAAGTGCTAACATCCTTATATTCCTTATCTCCTTCATATATAAACTGAATATCGTCACTTTCTACGGCTAACGCACTTTCCTTTGCACTTCTTACAAGCATATCTATAGCTTCTTTATCTAATATCTCAGTATATGAATATCCTATTTTATCATTTATCTTTCCTCTAAATGATAGTCCATAGGAGTTATTTAAATTATATTTTTCAACTTCACCTTTATATACTCCTATACTAAGGCTTTCTCTATCAACATAATATACTTCACATTCAGCAAATCCAACTTCTTTTGCTTTATCAAATAATTCATTAACAAATTGATTTAATTTCATAAATATCCCCCCTATCTTCCACCTACAGTTATTTCACTTACTCTTATCATTGGTTGACCAACATTTGTAGGTATGCTTCCTGATGATGATCCACACATTCCTTGACCTTGTGTCATATTATTTCCTACCATATCTATATTCATAAGTATTTCGCTACCTTTTCCTATTAGGCTAGCTCCTCTTACTGGTTCTTGTATTTCACCATTTTTAACTATATATCCTTCAGATACTGCGAAGTTAAATTCTCCTGTTACTGGATTTACAGAACCTCCACCCATCTTCTTCGCATATAATCCATCTTTAATTGATTTTATTATTTCTTCTGGTGAATCCTCACCGTTAGCTATATAAGTATTAGTCATTCTTGAAGTTGGAGCAAATTTATAACTTTGTCTTCTTCCACTTCCTGTTGGAGCCATCCCCATTCTTCTACCATTCAATCTATCTATCATATAAGATTTTAAAATACCATTTTCAATAAGAACATTCTTTTGAGTTTTATTACCTTCATCATCAATGTTTAATGAACCCCATGCATTAGGAATTGTACCATCATCAATAGCTGTGACCTTTGTTGAAGCTATTTGTTCACCAAGTTTTCCAGTAAATACAGAATTTCCTTTTGCTACAGCAGTTGCTTCCAATGAGTGTCCACAAGCTTCGTGGAATATAACTCCACCAAATCCGTTATCTATAGCTACCGTCATTTTACCTGCTGGACAATTTTTAGCATGAAGCATTGTATATGCTATTCTTGAAGCTTCTTTTCCATAGTACTCTGGATTTATATGATTAAAAAGTTCAAATCCCATATGAGCTCCTGGTCCTTCAAATCCAGTTTGATTTTCTCCATTAAGAGATGCTACTGAATTAATCGCAAGTCTTGTTCTAACTCTCTTATCCTCTACATATAACCCTTCAGTGTTTGCGATTAAAACATTTTGCTCTTTATCTATATAATTTACTCCAACTTGAGATATTTCGCTGCTATAATCTTTGGCTGCATTATAAGCTATCTTCATAACACCAATCTTTTTATTTATATCAATGCTAGATGGCATGTGTATAATTGGATGTGAATTTTTGATAGTTGTACAGTCTAATACTATATTTTTTTCTTCCTTGGCTTCTCCAAGAGCTAATGCTGCTTTATAAGCAACATTAAGTAATGATGATAAACTATTGTTATTTGTATAAGCATATACGCTTTTTAACCCTTTAAATATCCTTATTCCTATTCCATAGCTTCTTCCACCAACAGAATTTTCAACTTTTCCATTAAGAATTCCTATAGTATTATTTATAGTATCCTCTTCAAATATTTCTGCAAAATCTCCTCCTGTAATTAAACACCTTCCTAAAACTCTTTGTGCTACTTCTCTTGATAACATTCTATTCCTCCTCTATATATATCTCGCTTCCATCATTAAAAGCTTTTTGCCATTCATCTACATATCCACTAGTGCACCATTCTGCCATTATTATTTCTTCATTTTCCTTCATTGGTATATTTATTAATGGTGAACCTTGTAAGTGTCCATCTTCTATTCTATATACAGTTAAATAATTTTTATATTTAACTATTGCTATTTCTCCATTAGGTGAAGTATATGCATCTGATAAAAAAGGTACTTCTCCTTTTAATATTTTCCATGGTACTAATAAAGAATTAAAATTAATTAACTTTGTATTTGGAGCTATAGAAGTACTAAAATCTTTACCATCTTCATTTTCTTTAACTGATGTTATTTTACCTTTTAATATCCATTTACCATCATGTCTATCCATAGTTATATTAGTATAATCTACTGTATTTTTATAATCTTCTTTATCTTCATCTGTTATATTTTCATAAGCCTTTTTAAAGTCAGCATCATATAACTCTTTAATATCTTTATTAAAAAGCTGTTCTATAGTTAATCCATCATTAGAGTTAATATTATCTACAGGTATTATTTTATAATCATGGTATTCATTTATAAAATTATCTCCTCTATAACTTTCTAACGCTATATAATCATTTCCTATAAAATTAATACTTTTATAAGTACTTACCTCTTTATTATATTCACTATTACTAACTATTTTTCCTTCTAAGGTACTTATCTCAAAGTAATCAAAATGTTTATTGTCTATCTCATCATATTTAAATTTTATAGACCAAATACCATTTATTCTCGGAAATATAATATTCTCTTTTTCATATATAGCATTTATATAGTCATTCTTATAACTTATCCAAATAGTTCTATATTCATCTTGAGTATAGCTACCATCTTCATTTAACATTCTTGGTTTTTTTAGTCCAATCATAACACCAACATCACTATTATTACTATCATCTATAGAATTATCATTGATTATATTTCCATTATTAACAGTAAAATTTGTATCACTACTAATCTTTTTTAAATATATTAAGTCTGACCTATATATCATAACTATATTATCATCATCTAAAATTATAAATTCACATAAAGTTATATTATTATCTATAGCCGAAATAATATCTACTCTATCTTTTGATCCCATAAATCTTTCTGCAGTAATATTGTTTTCATATGATATTACATAGCTCTTATCTACAACCTTTAGCTTATATCTAACGTTTGCAACTAAAGAATTAAATATTTTTATAGAATCTTTTTTTATTTGAACTTCTTTTCCTGTTAAATCTTCCGCTTCATTATATTTATCTTCTGATATACTAGAATAACTTTCTACTATCCATGTTCCACTATACTTAAACGTATTATCTACTAGTATATCATCTAAATTATTTGACTTTGAACATCCTATAAATATTATATTAAGGATAAGAACTACTACAAACAACTTATATTTCATACTACTTTTCCTCCTTAATATTCGGAATAGTAATTTTAACTGATGTTCCTTTTCCAAGTTCACTTTCTATATTGAAAGTTCCCTTATGAAGTTTTATTATTTCATCACATATGGATAATCCAATTCCATTCTGTGAATTGCTATTTTTACCTTTATAAAATTTTTCTTTTACTTTAGGCAGTTCTTCCTCACTTATTCCTACTCCACTATCTATAATAGTAAATTTTATATCACTTTCATTTTGGTCTACAAATAAACTTACCTTTCTTTCTTTATCAGTAAATTTAAATGCATTATCTAATATATTTATTAAAACTTGTTTCATTTTATTGTAATCAAAAAATCCTTTAGATACATTATTACTAATATCTACATTAAACACTATATCTTCGTTTACTGCCCTAGGTTTCATATAATTTTCAATATGAGTTACAAAGCTTCTTATATCAACATTTCTTTTATTAAGATGAACTATCCCACTTACTAGCTTAGAAAAATCTAATAGCTCTTCAACCATAAGCGTAAGCCTATCAGTTTCTTTTTCAATTATATCAAATCCCATTTTTAATGTTTCTTTATCTGTCTCATCATCATTTAAAGTAATAACCCAACCTTTAATTGCAGTTAGTGGAGTTCTTAATTCATGAGAAACTGAAGATATAAATTCATTTTTTAATTTTTCTCTCTTTTCTATCTCTGATGCCATGTAATTTAATGTATTAGATAATTGAGTTATTTCTTCATTGTTATATACTGAACTCTTAATCTTTAAATCTCCACTTGCCATCTTTTTAGCAACTTTAGTTATTGATTTAATAGGATCTACTATTGATTTTGCCATTAATATACTCAATATCAATCCTATTAATATAACTATTGAAGATATTATTAAAAACAATATTATAAAAGCATTTATTGTATTATCTATATCTTCTAACGAAGATATAACTCTTATTATTCCATTTAATTCACCATTTATTATTATAGGATGAGATACAATCATTATATTTCCATGATAATAATCACTTTTACCAACCCATCTAGCAGTTTCTCCATTAATAGCCTTTCCTATGTCAGGAGTTTGTAGTAACTTATCATCTCTTATTCCTATAGAATCCATAAGTAGTTTTCCGTTTGGATCTAATATTTCTACTTGTGCATTTATATTATTCCAAAAAGAATCTATATTGTCATAGATATTTTGTATTAATGTCTGACTTGAAAAATACTTATCATAAAAATTTATTGATGATTCAATCTGATTTGTTAAAAAGTCTTGTCTATTTTTATAGTAGTATTCCTTAAAGAAAACTATCATAAATATATCTAATATTATTACAGTAGATACAATTACTATTAGAAAGTTCTTTATTAATTTACTCCTTACACTATTCATCTTCTTTACCATTCCATCTATACCCTGTTCCCCATATAGTTTCTATATATTTTGGTGCAGATGAATCATTCTCAATTTTAGCCCTTAACCTTCTTATATTAACATCTATTATCTTTAAATCTCCAAAATAATTTTTTCCCCATAATATATTTAGTAGCTCATCTCTAGTAAATGCCTTTTTAGGATTTTCTAAAAATAACTTCATAAGTAAATATTCCTTTGGTGTTAAGTCTAACTCTACATCATTCTTACTAACTTTCTGTGAATATAAATCTATTTTAAATGGCCCATTTTCAAGTATTTCGTTTCCTTTCTCTTCCTTACCTATGCGTCTTAATATAGCCTTTATCCTTAATATAACTTCCATAGGATTAAATGGCTTTACAATATAATCATCTGCTCCATATTCTAATCCTATTATTTTATCCATATCCTGTCCTTTTGCTGTAAGCATAATTATTCCTATATCACTTATTTTTTCTCTTAGTATCTTACATACTTCAAATCCATCTATACCTGGTAGCATAACATCTAATATAACAATCTTTGGTCTTTCAAGTAATGCTATTTGTATACCTTCTTCCCCATTATCACATTCCAACACATCAAAATTATTTCTTTTTAAATTTATTTTTAAAAAACCTCTTATACTAGCTTCATCTTCTATTAATAATATCTTCTCCACTTTTCTACCTCCATTTTATATAATTATATAACATGTTTTCTATTTTTTACTACAATATGAATTTGAAAATATAGTATATCTCTTTAAATGTAACTTATATAAATATTCACTTTTTCTTTATTATGCTTATACTTTATATAAAAAATGCCGAATAAATAGTTTATACTATTTATCCGACATTTAAGTTTATTTTAATGTTTTGAATTCATATCCTTGACTTTTTAAGTAATCTATAGCCTTCCCTAAATATTGTGCAGTACTTTCTTTTGCATCTGTATCATGCATTAAAATTACTATAACATCGTTATTTCCCTCTAGGTCTGTTACAGTCTCTTGTAATCTAGCTAGTAATTGATCTGGACTTAATCCTTGCCCCTCTGCATCTCCATTAAGAGTATTCCAATCAATATATGAATATCCATCTTGTTCTAAAACACTATCTATAGTTGATGTATCCCAAGAACCATGTCCACCTGGAAATCTTATAACCTTTGTACTAAAATTCTCTCCTAGTACTTTTTTCATTGCATCTTCTGACTTTTTCATATCATCCATAAATACATCTGCATTAACTACTCCACCTGGATACAATACATCATATCTATGACAATATCCATGATTTCCAATGGCATGCCCTTCTTTAACTATTCTTTTTAAGGCTCTTTTAGCATAGTCATTTTTATCAACCATACTTCCTAATATAAAAAATGTAGCTTTTACATCTTTTTCTTTTAAAACATCTAATATTTCATCTGTAACATATTCTGATGGCCCATCATCAAATGTTAAATATGCAATTTTCTTGTTATCTTCTCTTTGATAATTCCAATAAGTTAATCTATTTTGGACTTCTCTAGCATCTGTAGCATTTATATCTTCTTGTAATGGCAAGTACACCATTTCATCAGAATCTACTTTTTTATTGTTTGATTCATTATCATTAATATTTTCTTCTTTTAACTGATTTTGTTCTTCATTGGTTTCTTTGTTATCACTAATTATATTAATATTATCTTTAATATCTATGTTATTTTCTTTATTTGTACCTAATGACATAGTATTAAGTGATTTTAAAGCTACTGTACTTATAACAAGTGCAATAAATATTATTATTGTTGCTCTTATTAATTTATTTAACTTCCTCTTATTCTTTTTTAATCTATTTGAATGTTTATAATTCCTACCTTTTTTAACCGTATTGGCTCTTTTACTTTTCATCTGTTAAACTCCCCTTAATCACTTTAATTATTCCCTTGATTAAATTATATTATTAAAATATAATTAATTCTTTACAAAATAATTAATTATGGTTACAAAAGAGTTACAAAAATTATTAAAAGTAAAAAAATAAACAGAAACATAAATGTTTCTGTTTATTATGGCTCCGCGAAGAGGGCTCGAACCTCCAACCTATCGGTTAACAGCCGAGTGCTCCACCATTGAGCTATCGCGGATTATTAATCAGAGTTTGTTCTCTGAAAATTGCACATGAATTTTATATTTTTATTGGTCAAGCCCTCGACCTATTAGTATCAGTCAGCTAAATACGTTACCGCACTTACACCTCTGACCTATCAACCTTGTGTTCTTCAAGGGGTCTTACTAGCTTATGCTATGGG
>NZ_JACOOP010000023.1:0-56241 GCF_014287725.1 Clostridium sp. NSJ-49
ACACTGCTTACATTGATACTTTTGTTTAGCCTGCTTATTCATACCAAACTTGTATAGTTTATCAGAATTACAGCGTGGGCATTTTATATTAGTTTTGCTCATTGTTCTTCTCTCCTTTTCGAAGGGGGTATTATTTAGTATCGCAAACCTATTGTATTTCCTTGGGCTGAGAAGAGCAATGTTCATATAACTTAACAGATCGATTAAATTTATGGGGTAATGTATATGAGACTTGTAAAAATTTTAAGATTAACATTTGTGGCAATTGTAATTGGGTTACTATCAGGAGTTTCAATAGGAGTGTTTTTAATACTATTAGAAAAGTCAATTAATTTAAATTTAACTTATTATAATTTGATATGGTTTTTACCGGTTTCAGGATCATTGATGACATTTCTTTATAAGAAGTTTGGAGGAAATTCTAATAAGGGAAATAATATAATAATTGAAAATATAAATGGAAGCAATGAGGAAGTTAAATTTATTATGGCTCCTCTAGTTTTTATAGGTACAGTGCTAACACATCTATTTGGAGGTTCTGTAGGAAGAGAGGGGACTGGAGTTCAGATTGGGGGAACTATAGCAAATTCTTTATGTAAATTATTGAATTACAAAGAAGATAAAAAAATTTTATTAATTACTGGTATGGCTGCTGGATTTTCATCAGTATTTGGAACTCCTCTTGCAGGGACAATATTTGCATTAGAGGTATCAGCTATAGGGAGTATAAGTTATAATTCTATGTTACCGGCAATAACTGCAGCTATAGTAGGAGATAGAGTAGTAAGATTTTTAGGCGTAAAGCATACACATTTTGATTTTCCACCAGTTGAACCTTTTTTATTTACAAATATATTTAGAGTAATAGTTATGTCTATATGTTTTGGATTAGTTAGTAGATTATTTATTGAGATGACTAAATTATTTAAGTATATATTAGGAAAATATATTAAGAATAACTATTTAAAAGCTTTCATAGGTGGAAGTTTAATGGCTATTGTTACATTAATTATTGGAAATAGAGTATATAACAATTTAAGTTTAGGATTATTAACAGGAGCATTTGATAAAGAAGTACCGTATTTTGCATTTCTAATAAAGTTGGTTTTAACAACATTATGTTTAGGAGCAGGTTATCAAGGAGGAGAGGTAACACCTTTATTTGTAATAGGAGCCACTTTAGGATCAACATTAGCAAATATATTTGAAGTACCAAGAGCGGTAGCAGCATCATTAGGATTAGTTGGTGTTTTTGCAGGAGCCACTAATGCGCCAATAGCCTGTTTTATTATGTATCTTGAACTCTTTGGATCAGTGAATATAGTTTTTGCTATGGTGGTTTGTATAATAAGCGTAATTATTTCAGGCAAAAAAGGAATATATTCATCTCAGCTTTGGATAGAGTAGAAAGGGTGTATAAGTAAGCAAACCCTAAAAATATAAATTATAAAATTTATATTTTTAGAGGTTGCTTGAATTAAACTATTATGCTAATAGCTTAACTATATTATTATATCTTTCAGAGTTTTCTACAACAGAAATTTTATGTTTTGCAGTAATAAATCTTTGACTTTGACATAGACTTCCGTTTTTAGCTGCAGTATGTATTACACCATCTATATCTACTATAGCTCTATTATATTTATCAAAACCTTTTAAAGTAACTGTTAAACCAGAGTTTCTCATGAAATTTAACGCTTTAGCTAATAATTCATCATCTTCAGTAGAAGAAGTATCTGATAAAAACACTTCAATGCAATCATTACTAATATAAAAAATATGGTTCATAAGTCACCTCTTTAAATACTTTCTATAATATAAATATTCGTTAAGAATAAAAAAATTCCTTTAAAACGTTTACAAAAAATATAAAAATAAAACAAAAAACGAAGGCATTAGCAGATTACCTTCGTTTTCAAACCTATTTTTGCCTGGTAGGTTTATGAAATTATTATACCATAAAAATACAATTAAAGGTATATATTTTAACAAGCAACTAATTTTTTTAAATTTATTAAATAATTGTAAAATGAATTATAAATAATTGACATTTTCAAATAAGTGGTATATAATACTATATAAAATGAATATTGATTAAAGGGGAGTAGTTTAAAATATAACATCAACAATCGCGACTTTTAAGTCTGGTGTTATATGCCTACCAGGTTACGAGACTTTTAATATAATTCTTAAAAAAATAACTTAGATGTTATTTTAATGAGAACTATATTAAGAGTCTCTTTTTATATTGACTCATATTATTGTAAATTTGATAAGGGGGAAAAAGTATGAAAAGTTATTTTAATATTAATGTAGAGGATTCATTGAAAGATTTTAATGTTACAAAAGATGGTTTAACATCACAACAAGTTACGGAAAGCTTAAGTAAAAATGGATTAAATGCACTTAATGAGAAGAAGAAACAAACAGTTATCCAAGTGTTTTTAAGTCAGTTTAAGGATTTGCTAGTATTTATATTAATTATTGCAGGAATAATATCAATGATGAGTGATAATGTAGAAAGTACATTAGTAATATTTGCAGTTATTATTTTAAATGCAATACTTGGAACTGTACAACATTTTAAGGCAGAACAATCTTTAGATTCTCTTAAAGCTTTGTCATCACCTTCAGCAAAGGTTATAAGAGATGGAGCTAAAATAGAGATAGATTCTAAAAATGTAGTCCCTGGGGATATATTAATATTAGAAGCTGGGGATTTAGTAGCTGCTGATGGTAGAATTATTGAAAATTACTCACTTCAAGTAAATGAAAGTTCACTAACTGGAGAATCATTAAGTGTTGATAAAACAACTGAAACAATAGATAAAAAAGAAGTAGCTTTAGGTGATCAAAAAAATATGGTATTCTCAGGATCTCTAGTTACATACGGTAGGGCTTTAGTGTTAGTTACTTCAACAGGTATGAAAACAGAGATTGGTAAGATAGCAACTCTAATGGAAGAAACTCAAGAAAAGAAGACTCCATTACAAGTAAGTTTAGATGATTTTAGTAAGAAACTAGCATTTATGATATTAGCTATTTGTGTTGTTGTATTTGGATTATCTTTATATAGAAAAATGCCAGTAATTGATTCATTAATGTTTGCTGTTGCTCTTGCTGTTGCAGCTATACCAGAGGCTTTAAGTTCAATAGTAACTATAGTTCTTGCTTTAGGTACTCAAAAGATGGCAAAAGAAAATGCTATTATTAAAAAATTAAAAGCTGTAGAAGGGTTAGGTTCAGTATCTATAATATGTTCTGATAAAACAGGTACATTAACTCAAAATAAAATGACTGTAAAAAAAGTATATGTTGATGGGGAACTTATAGATGGTGAAAGTTTAAACCTAGATAATAATGTACAAGTATACTTATTAAAGAATGCTATACTTTGTAATGATTCTACATCACAAGATGGAAGAGAAATTGGAGACCCAACAGAAGTTGCTTTAGTTAATTTAGGTCATAAACTTTCTATTAATGAACTAAATTTACGTGGAGATATTTCAAGATTATCAGAAATTCCATTTGATTCAGATAGAAAACTTATGAGTACTCTTCATAATATAGATAACAAGAATATAATGTTCACAAAAGGTGCATTAGATGTAATGCTTGATAGAGTTAAATATATTATGACTTCAGAAGGTGTTAAAGAAATAAGTTATGAAGATAAGCAAAATATAATAATAACTAATAAAGAATTATCTGAAAATGGATTAAGAGTTTTAGCTTTTGGATATAAGGAGTTATCAGAGATTAGAGATTTAACTTTAGAAGATGAAAACAACTTTACTTTCATAGGATTAATTTCGATGATAGACCCTCCAAGAGAAGAAAGCAAACAAGCGGTTGCGGATTGTATAAGAGCAGGTATTAAACCAATTATGATTACAGGTGACCATAAGATTACAGCTTCAGCTATTGCAAAAGAAATTGGTATTTTAAGAGATGGAGACAGAGCTATTGAAGGTCTAGAAATAGATAAGATGACCGATGAAGAATTGAAAGAAAATATTGAGCATATATCAGTTTATGCTAGAGTTTCACCAGAACACAAAATTAGAATAGTAAAAGCATGGCAAGAAAAAGGTGAAATAGTTGCTATGACTGGTGATGGAGTTAATGATGCGCCAGCATTAAAGCAGGCTGATATTGGTATAGCAATGGGTATTACAGGTACGGAAGTTTCAAAAGATGCAGCATCTATGATATTAACTGATGATAACTTTGCTACTATAGTTAAATCAGTTTCTAATGGTAGAAATGTTTATAGCAATATTAAAAACTCAATAAGATTTTTACTTTCAGGTAATACTGCAGGGATAATAGCTGTTTTATATTCATCAATAATGGCGTTACCAGTGATATTTGCACCAGTACATTTATTATTTATGAATCTTTTAACTGATAGTCTGCCTGCTATAGCAATAGGTATGGAAAATGCTAATAAAGGATTGTTAAATGAAAAGCCAAGAGGAAGAAGCGAATCAATATTAACTAAAGATTTCTTATTAGGTATTGGTTTAGAAGGATTGTTAATAGGAATAGTAACCTTAATAGCATTCTATATGGGAGGAGCTAAGGGAGGAACTCCATTAACAGCATCAACTATGGCATTTGCAACACTTTGTTTAGCTAGGTTATTCCATGGATTTAACTGTAGAGGTAAGAATTCAATCTTTAGATTAGGTGTATTTGCAAATAAATATACTTGGGGAGCTTTTGGAATTGGATTAATACTTTTAAATGCTGTTTTATTTGTACCTTTCTTACAAAGATTATTCCAAGTTGAAAACTTAAGATTAAATCAATATGGAACAATATATTTATTAGCGATAATACCAACTATAATAATACAAATCGTTAAGATTGTTAAAGAAAATATTGCTGATAGAAAAGAAAATATTAGTATAATAGAAAAAGAAGAAAATTTAGAAAATATAGCATAATCATAAATATTTTAAAATAAATTGTAAACTTTTTTGTATATGGTAATAAACTATAGTAAAGGGAATTCTCAAATATAAGTCAGATAGCAGCACAGAAGAGAGCCATAATTTTAGGCTATGCAACAAATAGGTAACCTGCTATCAGATATTTTTATAAGGAGGCTAGTGCTTAGGCACAGCCTTTTTTTATTATCAATAATTAACTTATATGATTGGTTTAATAAAAGGTTTTATGTTAATACTTAAAAATATTAAATCTATTAGGGGATAGTACAATGAAAACAGATTTATATAAAGGTAAAATATTAATAATAATTTTATCAGCTATTATAAGCGGAATATCATTTACTGTTGATAACTTAGGAATACTTATGTGGATAAGTTTTATTCCTTTAATTAATATATTAATTAGACAAGAGAATACTTTTATAAAAATATTTAAAATTGGAACTATATTTGGAACTACATACTATTTAGTGTTATTACATTGGATATTCAATCTATATCCTTTTGAATGGCTTGATTTAGGTAAGACAAAAAGTATTATAATACTTTTTTGTGGATGGATATTAATTAGTTTGTTGGAAGGCTTAGTAATAGGTATAGTTCTTGGATTTTTTAAATATCTAAAAGTAAAAAACAACTTATTAAATATTTTTACTATAGCAAGTTTATGGGTTGTAATTGAGTATATACAGGAACAAGGGTTATTAGGATTTCCATGGGGAAAGCTTGCTATATCTCAGGTAGATTACTTACCTATAATTCAAAGCATCTCTCTTTTTGGAAGTAGCTTTATTAGTTTTATAATAATAGTTTTTAATGGAATGATTTTAGAGGGATTAGTTAATTATAAGAAGAATAAAGCTGTAGCTATGAAATTAGTTTTTATAGCTATATTAATTTTTATTGTTAATATAGTTTTTGGATATGCCAAATTAAATGAGAGGGTAGATAGTAAAGAGGTAAATGTAACTGTTGTGCAAGGAAATATAAATACTACTGAAAAATGGCAAAAAGGAGACATATTTAAAAGTTTTAATATTTATAAAGAGTTAACTGTAGAGGCTGTTGAAAATAGTAGTACATATGGGGATAAGACTGAAGTAGTATTATGGCCAGAGACTGCTATACCTATAGATATTTCAAAGAATAGCTGGATATTACAGGAGTATAAGGCGTTAGCTAAAAGTCTTAATGTTACATTTATGACTGGTACTTTTTATACAGACTATAAAAATGATTGTTATAAATATAATTCTATAGTAGCCATAAATAGTGATGGAGATATTGAAGACATTTACTTTAAGAGACATCTAGTACCATTTGGGGAAGTTCTACCTTTTGAAGAATTTCTACTAGATAATATTCCTATAATTAAAGAGTTAAATCTTGTAGATGGGGATCTTAAAGCAGGAGAGGAATTAGCAATTATTGATGATAGTAATATTAAGATAGGGTGTTTAGTATGCTATGAATCTGTATTCCCAAGGTTAGTAAGAGAGTGTGTAAAAGATGGAGCTGAAGTAATATTTATAGCAAGTAATGACTCTTGGTTTAAAGATTCTAAAGCAGTTTATGAACATAACAATAATGCAGTTCTAAGGGCTATTGAAAATAATAGATATGTTGTAAGCGCTGCTAATACGGGAATTTCTTGTTTTATAGATAATAAAGGAAGAATAGCAGAAAGGTTAAGCACCTTAAAGAAAGGATATATAAATTCATCTGTAGAGATTATAAATGATAAGACGTTATATACAATGATAGGTGAATATATAATTTACATAGTTATTTTATTTATAGTATGTGTATTTTTAATAAAGAATTTATATAGAAACTATGAGGATTAGATATAACTAAAGTATTAACTTTCTAATAATATTGATTTATTATTAAATCAAAAATATATAAATGGTTTACAATGGGTATGAATTAAATAATGATATATATTTAATTTAGTACAAAGGATAAAGGATTATTATTGAAGGTTATGATTAGAGTTTTGAATAAAAATAAAGAGTTATTATTAGTAATAATATCTGCTATAATAGCTGGATTATCTTTTACATATGATAATCTAAGCTTATTTATGAGGATAGGATTAATACCATTTTTATAAATAAATATATAATAATTTCAGTAAGCATATTTATAGTTAATTTAGTATTTGGGTTAATAAAAATTAATAGCATTAATAATAATGACTTAGTAGATATATCTATTATTCAAGGAAATCTATCTACAGAAGAAAAGTGGAGTATTAATGATACACATGACCACTTCAAAATATATGAATAATTAACTAAAGAAGCTATTGGAATGTTGCTACCATTAGAAAGTGGGTACATAAATACTAAAATTCAATTTATTGATAAAGATACAGTTTATAGTAAAGTAGGAGATGTTTTAGTTTTAGTTGCATTTATGAGCTTAGGAGCTACATTTTTAATGAAGAAAAGAAATAAAGTGCGCACTAGGTGCGCAAGTGAAAAGTCGACTTCGTCGAGGTGAAAAGGCTGCTAAAGAAGCCGGGAAAAGTTAACTTAAGTTAAGGTGAAAATGCTACTTGCGTAGCAGAAAAAAGTGCAATACTCAGACTTTTCATTATTGCGAAAAGCAATATTTTCCCTGTTACGTAAGTGAGCTTTTCCCTTCAGCGTTAGCTAACTTTTCTCCTTTGACGAAGTCAAACTTTTCTCTAAAGTGCTTCGCACTTTATTTCAATTAAGCTAAGAAGCCAAAATAGTATCCTATAATTCCAATAGCAAATAATCCGAAGATTATCCATAAAGGATTAACTTTTTTCTTAAGAAGTTTCATACAACCAAAAGTCATCAATAAAGGAATTAATCCTGGAAGTAAGCTATCAAGTACGCTTTGAACTGTAGTAACTACGTTTGTACCATCTTGAGCAGTGTATTCTGCTAATACAAATGGAATATTAACAGTTGTCCATTTACAAATTAAAGCTCCAATTACGAATAAACCAAGGATTGAAGCTCCTTCAGTTAATTTTTGAAGTTTATTTCCAGCCATATCTTTGATTATATCAGTACCTTTAGTGTAACCATATTCGATACCTATCCATCTAAATCCAAGACGAACTACATTAAATAGAAGGAAGAAAAGAATAGGGCCAAGTAAGCTTCCAGTAAGTGCTAAGGAAGCTCCTAATGCAGCAGTTACAGGCCTTAAAGTACCCCAGAATATTGGGTCACCAACACCTGCTAAAGGCCCCATTAAACCAACTTTTAAACCATTAATTGAACCATCATCTATATTTGCACCGTTTGCTTTTTGTTCTTCCATAGCAAGGTTAACCCCTAATATAGGAGCAGTTACAAATGGTTGAGTATTAAAGAATTCTAAGTGTCTTTTTAAAGCTTTTTTTCTATCTTCACCTTGATATAATCTTTTTATTGCAGGTATCATAGCATAGCAATATCCTAAAGCTTGCATTCTTTCAAAGTTCCAAGAACCTTGATGAAGATTAGAACGAAGAAATACATGAATACGATCTTGTTTTGTTAATTTTATTTCACTCATTATTTACACTCCTTTCTTAGTCTAATAAATCATCATTATCAGTATTGCTTACTACTGTAACAGTTTTAGATTCGTTATATTTAGGATTTAATTGAATATAAACTATTGCAGCTACTGTTCCTAAAACACCAAGAGCTATAAGATTAAAGTCAGTAAATGCAGCAACTACGAATCCTAAGAATAGGAAAGGCATTAGATATTTTGCCTCCATCATATTTATAACCATTGCATATCCTACAACAACTATAAAACCACCAGCAACTCCAAGTCCTCCACTTAACCATTGAGGAATAGCATTAAGCATGTTTTGAACAGCTTCAGTTCCTATAAATATAGCAACTATTAATGCAGGAATAGATACACGTAGAGCTTGAATTATTAATGCTAATAGATGACACATATCAATTCCTTTTAAATCACCTTTTTCAGCATATTTATCAGCTTGATGTTGGAAGAATACTGTTATAGTTCTAGCGAATATAGTTAAAACTTGACCTGCAGCAGCTAGTGGAACTGCTAGAGCAATACCAGCACCCATTTCTTGTTTTCCTGATATAACTATAATTGTAGAGATAATTGATGCTAGAGCAGCATCAGGAGCCATTGCAGCACCGATGTTCATCCATCCAAGTGCCATCATTTCTAGGGTACCACCAATGATGATACCGGTTTTAAGATCACCTAAAATAAGTCCGACAAGTGTACACGCTATAAGTGGTCTATGAGTTTGAAATTCATCAAGAACGCTACCCATACCAGATATACATGCAACTATGAAGATAAGGATAATTTGAATAGTTGACATAAATAAACCTCCCTTTTTTATATAAAAAATTTATAGGCTAATTAAAAATTTTTATTTATCAGAGGCATAATATTAGTTTTTGAATCTGATGCAACCTTTCTTATTTCTAATTCAATACCTTTGCTATCAAGATATCTAAAAGCTTTAACATCTTCTTCGTTTACAGAGACTGCAGTAGTTAATTGTTTTTTACCTTCTTTAAAGCACATACCACCAATGTTTACAGATTTAATATCTACTCCGGCATCTATAAGTCTTACTACATCGGTAGGATTAGTAAATAATAATAATACGGTATCATTTGCATAAGTAGGATTATTGTAAACCCTCACAGCTTTATCTATACTTACAACATGAGATTTTACTCCAGGAGGAGCAACTTGAGTTAATAAAGTTTTTCTAAGATTATCGTTAGCAACTTCATCATTGCAAACAATTATTCTTTGGCATTTACATTCTTTTGTCCATACTGTTACAACTTGTCCGTGAATTAACCTGTCATCAATCCTAGCTAATCCAATTTTCATAATAAATCATCATCCTCTCTATTTAAATCTATAGATTTCTTTAATGAGCAGATACTTTTTTGAGCTGAATTAACAGCAATTGATACCAATTCTTCTAATGAAGAATTATCAATATTTGAATAAACCTCTAATAACATAGGAAGATTTACTCCAGTAACAACATCCATGTTAACGTTATCTATTGATAGCATACTAGCTGCATTAAATGGACTACCACCAAATAAATCTACTAAAAAAAGAGCTTCAGAATTTTTATCAAGCTTATTTATTATAGTGTTGTATTTATCAATCAAATCTTTTTGACCTTCTCCAGGAAGAAAGGTTATATAGCTAACATTTTCTAACTTTCCATAAATAAGCTCAGCGGAATTAATAAGCTCTCTAGAAAAACTACCATGTGTTCCAATTATCAGCGATACCATTAAATCATCTCCTCGATTTTTATATTAAAAATTGTGAATAATAAAAATAATGTCTAAAATATTTACTTTATATTTATATGTTAATTTATTGTGAATAGAATGAAAAAATTTCATATTTTGAAAATTTAATATAGAGATAATGTTGACAAAAATACTAGGGTAAGCATAATATATAAGTATGAACATATGAACAACTATTCATATGAATGGAGGATTAAGATGGAAGAGAAAAATGAAAGCTGTTTATGTAATGTGATACACAAAGATGTAGTAGAAGAAGTAAGAGAGAAATTGCCAAAAGAGGAGACGCTTTATGAACTAGCTGAATTTTTCAAAGTGTTTGGAGATACAACAAGAATAAGAATACTTTGTGCACTATTTGAAGCTGAAATGTGCGTATGTGATTTATCGGCGCTTCTAAATATAAGCCAATCGGCTATATCACACCAATTAAGAGGATTAAAAGCTGCAAGAATAGTCAAATTTAGAAGAGAAGGTAAAGTTGTTTATTATTCATTAGATGATGAACATATTAAGCACATTTTTGATGAAGGATTTAGACATATTTCAGAATAAAGGAGGAGTATTTATATGGATGATGGTGTTAAAAAGGTTAAGCTGTTATTAAAAGGTTTAAGTTGCGCAAATTGTGCTAATAAAATAGAAAGCAAAGTAAGTAATATAAATGGAATAAAAGAAGCTACTGTAAACTTCGCTACGAGTACTTTAATTGCTGAAGTTTTTGTTAATTATAATAAAGAAGAAATAATAAATCAAATAAAAGATATAGTTAAGTCTATTGAAAAAGATGTTATTGTTGAAGAAGTAAAAGGTATTATAAAGCGTCCTGCTAGAACAATAAGTAGGTGTGAAGATGGTTGCTGCACCATAAATAATCATAGCGATAATTATACAAATGATAAAACAGTAAATAAAAGTAATAGGATATTATTAAAAGGATTAACTTGTGCAAATTGTGCAAATAAAATTGAAGCGAAAGTTAAAAAACTTGATAGTATAAAATACGCTAATATAAACTTTGCAACTACAACTCTATTAGTGGAGTTAAATAAAGGATATCAAATAGAGGAAGTATTTAAAGAAATTAATAAAATAGTAAAAAGTTTAGAACCTGATGTTGAAGTTGAATTACAAGAAACAAGTAAGAGAGGAAAAAGTAATAGAACTATTTTAAGTGATGCAAGTTCTTCAAATGAAGTAGTATGTGAAAAAGAAAAGAAAACTACAATGTCTTATATAAAAGAAAATATATCTCTAGTTATAGGTACTGTAGGATTTGTTCTTGCTGTTATGTTAGAAAGTTATCCGTTAATAGCCTTTATATTTTTTGCGGTAACCTATTTGATTATTGGTAAGAATGTTCTGATAACAGCAGCAAAGAATATATTAAGAGGAGAAGTATTTGATGAAAACTTCTTAATGGCTATAGCTACTTTAGGAGCTTTTGCTATAGGGGAATATCCAGAAGCTGTAGCAGTTATGTTATTCTTTGAAATAGGAGAAGCATTCCAAAAGTATGCAGTTGAAAGATCAAGAAAATCTATATCTTCTTTAATGAATATAAGAGCAGATTATGCAACTGTATTAGAAAATGGAAATGAGATAAGAGTAGATCCGGAAGATGTTGAAATCGATGAAATAATAATAATAAAACCAGGTGAAAGAGTTCCTTTAGATGGAATAGTTGTAGATGGAACAAGTTTTATAGATACGTCTGCACTAACAGGAGAATCAGTTCCTAGAGAAATAACTGTTGATACAGAAATATTAGCTGGTGCTATAAATAACACTGGAGTATTAAAAGTAAGAGTTACAAAAGAGTATGGAGAATCAACTGTTGCAAGAATTTTAGAACTTGTTGAAAATGCTTCAAATAAAAAAGCTTTAACAGAAAAGTTCATAACGAAGTTCTCTAAGATTTACACACCTGTAGTTTGTTTAATAGCTTTATTAGTTGCTGTAGTTCCACCATTAATTATGAAAGATCAAACATTTTCTGTATGGATATATAGAGCATTATCTTTATTAGTAGTTTCATGTCCTTGTGCATTAGTAGTATCAGTTCCTCTAGGAATATTTGCAGGAATAGGCGGTGCATCTAAAAAAGGTGTATTAGTTAAAGGTGGTAACTATCTTGAAGCATTAAAAGATGTGGAAACAGTAGTTTTTGATAAAACAGGTACTTTAACTAAAGGAGTATTTAAAGTAACAGAAATAAATACAAATAATATAGATAAAGATGAGTTGTTAAAGTTAGCGGCGTATGGTGAAAGTAATTCTAATCACCCTATAGCTTTGTCAATAGTTAAGGCTTATGGAAAAGAAATAAATAAAGAAAGCTTAATTAATTATGAAGAAATTTCAGGTCATGGAATAAAAGTTAATATCGAAGGAAATGAAGTACTTTTAGGTAACTACAAATTAATGAATAAATTTAATATCAAATTTAATGAAGTAGATACTATTGGTACAATAGTCCATGTGGCTATCAATGGTGAGTATAAGGGAAATATAGTTATATCAGATGAGATAAAAGAAACATCTAAAGAAGCAATAGAAACATTAAAGAGCATTGGAATAAAAAATACTGTAATGCTTACTGGGGATAATAAAGTTGTAGCTGATAAAGTAGGTAAGATAATAGGTTTAGATCAAGTTTATTCAGAATTATTACCAGCTGATAAAGTAGAACAAGTTGAAAAGTTAATGAATATTAAATCTTCAAAAGGAAAGCTTGTTTTTGTTGGTGATGGAATAAATGACGCCCCAGTACTTGCAAGAGCAGATATTGGAATAGCTATGGGAGGAATTGGTTCAGATGCGGCTATTGAGGCTGCAGATGTCGTATTAATGAAAGATGATCCTAAATCTATAGTTGATGCTATAAAAGCAGCAAGAAAAACAAATAAAATACTTTGGCAAAATATAATATTTGCATTAGCTGTAAAAACTATAGTAATGATATTAGTTGCATTTGGAATTGGTACTATGTGGGAAGCTGTATTTGCTGATGTTGGTGTCACAATATTAGCTGTAATTAACTCTATAAGATGTCTTAGATAAAAGTTGACAAAGAAATTTACTTTAATTATAATTTAAAAGTCGAGAATATTTGGGCATAAGGGAGTAGCATGCAAGATCATCGCATCTTGTAACAAAGTCAACATATTGATGTGAATACATCTGGCTTTGTTTTAAATTGTGAGACTTATGTATAACGAATCTGCTACGTTATACATAAGTCTCTATTTTTTTAGGAAAAATAAGATGAAACTTTAAGTAAAATAATTGATAGGTATTAATATTAATTTAAATATAAAAATATAAGAGTTTAAAATGTGGAGGAGATTATGGATTTATTAAGTTTAGTTTTTTTAGCAGTAGGGTTAGCGATGGATGCTTTTGCTGTTTCAGTAGCATTAGGTCTAAAAATTCCAGTAAAGGAGAAATGGAGAATAGCATTAAAGGCAGGATTGTTTTTTGGTATAGCACAAGGAGTTATGCCTTTAATTGGATGGATATTAGGAAATGGATTTAGTAGCTATATCGAAAAGTTTGATCATTGGATAGCATTTATTCTTTTATCTATTATCGGAGGAAAAATGATTTATGAAGCAATTCATCCTGATGAAGATGGGGATGATGAAGTAGATACTGGAATGAAAAGAATGTTTATATTAGCTATTGCAACAAGTATAGATGCATTAGCTGTAGGAGTTAGTTTTGCATTTCTAAATGTAAATATTATAACTGCTGTATTGATTATTGGAATAATAACCCTTGTAACTTCAGCTATAGGTGTTATAATAGGAAAGATATTTGGAGATTTATTTTCAGGTAAAGCTGAAATGGTTGGTGGAGTTATTCTGATATTAATAGGGGTAAAAATTTTATTAGAACACCTTGGAATATTTTAAAAAATAATATACACTATTACTTGTTTGATATACATTTAATAAAAAAATATTTACGAAAATAGCTCATCTATATTATTTTGATATATAGAATACTTGCTAAAAGTATGTTATTATATTATCAATGTATAAAAGTAGAGAAAGTGGACTTAATTAAATATAAGATACTTTAAGGAGAATTTAGATTATGGAAAGAAAAAAACACGTTTCTATGGCTGTAATTAAAAGATTACCTAAATACCATAGATATCTACAAGAGTTAATGGCAAATGATGTAGATAGAATTTCTTCAAAAGAGCTTGGGGAAAAAATAGGTTTTACAGCTTCACAAATAAGACAAGATTTAAATAATTTTGGAGATTTCGGACAACAAGGCTATGGATATAATGTAAAAGATCTTTATAACCAAATAGGATTAATATTAGGGTTAGACAGAGAATATAAAGCTTTAATAGTTGGAGCTGGTAATATAGGTCAAGCAATTGCTAACTATAGATTTTCTAAAGCAGGATTAAATATTAATGCAATTTTTGATGCAAATCCAAAATTATTAGGAATGAAGATTAGAGATATTGAGATACAAGATATTGATGAGTTAGAAAGATATGCACAAGCAAACCCAACAGACGTTGGAATTATTTGTGTACCAAGAATAAATGCCCAAAAGGTATGTGATATTCTAGTTAAATGTGGAATAAAGGGAATATGGAATTTTGCCCCTGTAGATTTAAAAGTGCCAAGTGACGTAATAGTTGAAAATGTACACCTATCAGAGAGTTTATTAACTTTAATATATCTAATGCATAGCGAAGCAGCAGAACATGAACAAGATCAACAGGATGAATAGTCTTAGAAAAAGAATATTTATTTAATGAGAACATAATATATACATATATACTTTCAAAGTAGTAATAATTTACTATTTTGAAAGTATATTTTTTTATTTTTTAGGAGGATTATATTTAATTTTGATTGTGAAAAGAGCAGATAAAATTAAATATGGTAAAAAATAACTTAAATGTAAAAAGTTATTGAAAAGCTCTTTGTAAAGTAATATAATAATCACAGAAATTAAATTATTCCAATTACTATACTGAAGACGACAAGAAAGTATATTTTTTTAGCGATAATTGTTATAAAATTAACAATTGGTGATGATTTATGCTTTTTTTGATGATGAATTTTGTATAAAAGAGAGGAATGTTGAGAATGCAAGTTGATGTTGAGTTAAAAAATGTAATTTTTGAAACTGAAGGTAATTTAGCGACTATTACTATTAATAGACCAAAAGCTTTAAATGCCTTAAATTCAGACACTTTGAGAGAGTTAGACATAGTAATAGATAGCATTGAAAATAATAGTGATATTTATTGTGTAATAGTTACAGGAGCTGGTCAAAAAGCTTTTGTAGCTGGAGCTGATATTGCAGAAATGAAAGATTTAAATTCAACAGAGGCTGAGGAGTTTGGATTACTTGGTAATAAAGTATTTAGAAGATTAGAAACATTAGACAAGCCTGTAATTGCGGCTATACCTGGATTTGCTTTAGGGGGAGGTTGTGAACTTGCAATGGCATGCGATATAAGAATAGCATCAGAAAAAGCTAGGTTTGCGCAACCAGAAGCAGGACTTGGAATAACTCCAGGATTTGGTGGAACTCAAAGACTTCCAAGATTAGTTGGAGCAGGAAAAGCTAAGGAACTTATATATACGTGTGCGATGATAAATGCTGAAGAAGCTTTAAGAATAGGATTAGTTAATAAAGTGGTGCCTGTCGAAAGTTTAATGGATGAAGCTAAAAAAATGGCAGGTTCAATAATTGCAAATGCACCAATAGCAGTTAAGTTATGTAAGGATGCAATAAATAGAGGAACTCAAGTAGATATAGATTCAGCTATTAAAGTTGAAGCTGAAGATTTTGGTAAGTGTTTTGATTCAGAGGATCAATTAGAAGGAATGACTGCATTTTTAGAAAAAAGAGCTAAGAACTTCCAAAATAGATAGATAAAAAGGGATGTAAGGAGTAGGAGGTAACAAATATGGAATTTGGATTGACTAAGGAACAAGAACTAGTAAAGCAAATGGTTAAAAACTTTGCTTTAAATGAAGTAAAACCTATAGCTGCTGAAGTTGATGAAACTGAAAAGTTCCCAATAGATAATGTTAAGAAAATGGGTGAGCTTGGAATGATGGGAATCCCATTTCCTAAGGAATATGGTGGAGCAGGTGGAGATGTTTTATCTTACATCTTAATGGTAGAAGAATTATCTAAGGTTTGTGCGACTACTGGGGTTATAGTTTCTGCACATACTTCATTAAGTGCTGGAGCAATAAATGATTTTGGTACAGAGGAACAAAAACAAAAATATTTAGTTCCACTTGCTAAAGGAGAAAAGATAGGTGCTTTTGGATTAACAGAGCCAGGAGCTGGGACGGATGCTGCAGGTCAACAAACAACAGCTGTATTAGAAGGAGATCATTACGTTTTAAATGGTTCAAAAATATTTATAACTAATGGAGGAGTTGCAGATATATTTGTAATTTTTGCGATGACGGATAAAAAACAAGGAACTAGAGGTATATCGGCATTTATAGTTGAAAAGTCATTCCCAGGATTCTCTATTGGTAAAGTAGAAGAGAAGCTAGGAATAAGAGGATCTTCAACTACTGAACTTATATTTGAAAATTGTATAGTTCCAAAGGAAAATTTACTTGGTAAAGAAGGAAAAGGCTTTGGTATGGCTATGAAGACTCTTGATGGAGGAAGAATAGGTATAGCAGCTCAAGCATTAGGAATAGCTGAAGGAGCTTATGAAGAAGCTATTAAATACATGAAAGAAAGAAAACAATTTGGTAGAAATTTAGGTGCTTTCCAAGGATTACAATGGATGATAGCTGAAATGGACACTAAGATTGAGGCTGCTAGACACCTTGTATATAAAGCTGCATGGCTTAAACAAAATAAATTACCTTACACAGTAGATGCTGCAAGAGCTAAATTATTTGCTGCTGAAGTTGCTATGGAAGTAACAACTAAGGCTGTTCAAATCCATGGTGGATATGGATACACTAAGGATTATCCAGTAGAAAGAATGATGAGAGATGCTAAGATAACTGAGATTTATGAAGGAACTTCAGAAGTTCAAAAGATGGTTATCTCAGGCGCAGCATTAAGATAGGGAGGTATTTTATATGAATATAGTAGTTTGTTTAAAACAAGTACCAGATACAACAGTAGTAAAAATAGATCCAGTTAAGGGAACTTTAATAAGAGAAGGTGTACCTTCAATAATAAATCCAGAAGATAAGAATGCCTTAGAAGCTGCATTACAAATAAAAGAAAAAAATGGAGCTCATATTACAGTAATAAGTATGGGACCTCCACAAGCTAAAGAAGCTTTAAGAGAAGCGTTATGTATGGGTGCTGATGAAGCTATACTTTTAACAGATAGAGCCTTTGGAGGAGCAGATACACTTGCAACATCGAAGACTTTAGCAGCAGCTATTAAAACATTAGACTATGACATAATATTTGGAGGAAGACAAGCTATTGATGGAGATACAGCTCAAGTTGGTCCAGAAATAGCAGAACATTTAGAAATTCCTCAAGTAACTTATGTACAAAATGTTGAATTTGATGGAAGTGACTTAATAGTAAATAGAGATTTAGAAGATGGATATGAATTAATAAAGGTTAAGACACCATGCCTTTTAACAGCTATTGAAGAATTAAATCATCCAAGATATATGAATGTTGGATTAATATTTGATACAGCAAATAAAGAAGTAAAGATAATGACATCAGCTGACTTAGATGTAGAAGCTAATGAAATAGGATTGAATGGATCACCTACAAAGGTTAAGAAATCAATGACTAAGGAAGCAAAAGGTGCAGGAGAAATAGTTAAAGATTCAGTACCAGAAGCAGTATCATATGTTTTAAGCAGATTAAAAGAAAAACATTACATCTAAGAGAATGGAGGGATTTATGATGAATATAGCAGATTATCAAGGAGTTTGGGTATTCGCTGAACAAAGACATGGTGAGTTACAAAAAGTATCTTTAGAAATATTAGGTGAAAGTAGAAGATTAGCTAACGAATTAGGAGTTAAGTTAACAGCTGTATTATTAGGAAATAATATTGGACATTTAGCTAATAAATTAGGAGAGTATGGTGCTGATGAAGTATTAGTAGCTGACCATGCTGAGTTAGAAAACTATACTACTGATGGATACACAAAAGTTCTTTGTGATTTAGTTAATGATAAAAAGCCAGGAATATTCTTTATAGGAGCAACGTTTATAGGAAGAGATTTAGGACCAAGAGTTGCGGCAAGATTAAGAACAGGATTAACTGCAGACTGTACATCTTTAGCTGTTGAAGTTGAAAATGGAGCATTATTAGCAACAAGACCTGCTTTTGGCGGAAATATTATGGCTACAATAGCTTGTCCTGATCACAGACCACAAATGGCGACTGTAAGACCAGGCGTGTTCTCTAGATTAACTGAAAAAAATTATGATTTTACAGTAGAAAATGTAGAAGTTAAATTAGAAGCTTCAGATATAAGAACTACAATTTTAGAAATAGTAAAAGCTAATAAGGAAGTTGTAGATATAAGTGAAGCAAAGGTTATAGTATCAGGTGGTAGAGGAGTAGGATCTAAAGAAAACTTTACATTACTTCAAGAATTAGCAGATGCTTTTGGTGGAGTAGTTGGAGGATCAAGAGGTGCTGTGGATAAAGGTTGGATAGAAAGAGATTATCAAGTTGGGCAAACAGGTAAAACTGTAAGACCAAGCATATATATAGCTTGTGGTATTTCAGGAGCGATTCAACACGTCGCTGGTATGCAAGAATCAGATATGATTATTGCTATAAATAAAGATGAAACTGCTCCAATAATGAAAGTTGCAGACTATGCAATAGTTGGAGATTTAAATAAAGTAATACCAGAAATGATAAGTGAATTAAAATCAATGGAATCTAAGGAATCAGAAATAGCTGTAGAATTAGTGTAGTTATATGAAATGTTAATATGAGAGGGGAAATAAGGGATATGGAAAAGATTTTTGTTTTAGGTGCTGGAACTATGGGTGCTGGAATAGTTCAAGCTTTTGCTCAAAAGGGATATGAAGTTATAGTTAGAGATATAAAAGATGAATTTGTAGAAAGAGGAATTTCTGTTATTAATAAAGGATTATCTAAACAAGTAGCTAAAGGAAAAATTACTGAAGAAGTTAAGGAAGAAATACTTTCAAGAATTTCTGGAACTACTAATATGAATCTAGCTGCTGATTGTGATTTAGTTATTGAAGCAGCTATCGAAAATATGAAAATTAAGAAAGAAATATTCGCAGAATTAGATAAGATATGTAAACCAGAAGCTGTATTAGCTTCAAATACTTCTTCTTTATCTATAACAGAAGTAGCTTCAGCTACATCAAGACCTGATAAAGTTATTGGAATGCACTTCTTTAATCCTGCTCCAGTAATGAAGTTAGTTGAAATTATAAGAGGGATGGCTACATCTCAAGAGACATTTGATGTAGTAAAAGAGGCAGCTTTAGCAATAGGAAAAGAACCTGTAGAAGTTAAAGAAGCTCCAGGATTTGTAGTTAATAGAATACTTATTCCTATGATAAATGAAGCTTCATTTATACTTCAAGAAGGAATTGCATCTGTTGAAGATATAGATACAGCTATGAAATATGGTGCAAATCATCCTATGGGACCTTTAGCTTTAGGTGATTTAATAGGATTAGATGTTTGTTTAGCTATTATGGATGTTTTATATAATGAAACTGGAGATAATAAATATAGAGCTAGTAACGTATTAAGAAAGTATGTTAGAGCTGGATGGTTAGGAAGAAAGACAGGAAAAGGATTCTACGATTATAGCAAGTAGTTATATAATAATCCCTGTCTCAGGTGAAAGGTAACTACGCCAAATGGAATTCATTGAACGAAGTGAAAAATTTCTACGAGAAGTGAAAGATTTACTAATGCAAAGAGGAAGAGAAAGTACTAACTTAAATTAGATATATTTTGCCTAGCGTTAAATGATAACTAGGATATGGAAGTGTTTTTGGTAAAAGCACTTCTATATCCTTTTTTTGTGATAAAATAGTTCCATATTAAAAAAGGGGTGTTTTTATTGTTTGAATTGAAGTTTAAGTTCTCTGTTATAGGATTAATTATATTTTTATTACCTATGCTTATAAATATTGTTTATTTTATGGTAGCTCCTAAAAAAGAAAGCACAGTTACGTCTAATGGAACTTCTATTATTGAAGTAATAGAGCAAGGAAGTAGAATATTATTTGCAATTTTTATTTGTTTTTTTGTTAGCTATAAAGAATTAAATTTTAAAAATCCATTTTTATATTTAAGTATATTATTTTTAGCTTTATATTATATGGTTTGGATAAGATATTTTATAGGTGGTATGAATGACAGTTTACTTGGAAAGAACTTTTTATTTGTACCTATCCCTTTAGCTATTTTTCCAGTTTTATATTTTATTTTTGCATCTTTATGGATGAATAATTATATAGCTGTTGGAATTATGATAATTTTTGGAGTTTCGCATTTTATAATTTCTTATCAAAATTTGTATAAAAAATAATATATTTTGTTAAATAATAAAATTTAATATATAATAATTATTATACGTAAGAAAAGCTAGATAACTATGAAGGGAGAAACTTATGTTAGTTGATAGAGTGATTAAATATTATGATAAAGAATATGATTTGAATTGTGCTGAATGTATGCTTGTTGCAGCAAATGAGGAATATGATTTAAATATATCTAAGCAAACTTTAATGACTATGGCATCATTTGGTGGTGGAATGGCTATTGGAAGTATATGTGGTGCAATTACTGGGTCTATAGCAACATTAGGTATAATGTTTACTACAGAAAGAGGACATCAAAGTCCGCAAGTAAGAGCTATGACAGTTAAATTTATGAATGAATACTATAAAAGAATGGGCTCTTTAGATTGTTTACCATTAAAAGATAAGTATTATGAGCAAGGTGTACCAAGATGTACCAAAATGATGATCACTGCAGCAGAGGTTTTAGATGAAATAGTTAAAGAGTATAGCGAGCATTATGCTATTAATAGATAATGAATATTAATTAAGGAATAAAGAAAAGATAAAATTAAATATATAGCGTAAGCCATAAATTTATTTTAAACAAACAGAGGTGTTTTATGGATTATAAAGAAGTAATACAAATTGATGATAATTCTATAATGATAAAAGGTGTAAAAAACTTTGATATAAAGCAAATACTTGAGTGTGGACAATGTTTTAGATGGGAAAAGATATCTGATACAAATTATATTGTAGTTGCATACAGAAGAGTTATTGAAATTGTACAAAATGGAGATGATGTAACTATATATAATACGAATCTTAATGATTTCGAAGAGATATGGAAAGATTATTTAGATTTAAATACAAATTACTCTGAATTAAAAGAAGAACTTGCGAAAGATGAAATTTTAAGAAAAAGTGTTGAATTTGGATATGGAATAAGAATTTTAAATCAAGAACCTTTTGAAATGTTAATAAGTTTCATAGTATCTGCAAGAAATAGTATTCCGGCTATCATGAAGACAATTAAGAAAATCTCTGAAAGATGGGGAGATAAAATTGAGTATAAAGGAAATACTTATTATGCATTCCCAACTCCAGAACAAATCAAAGATGCAACTTTAGAAGAAATAAAAGATACAGGCGCATCGTTTAGAAGTAAGTACATATTAGATACTATAGGAAAAGTTAATGAAGCATTAGAAAATCCAGATAATGAGGAATTAAAGATTTATAATTTAGATTATATAAAGTCATTAAATACCGATGAATGTCACGTAGCTCTTCAACAATTTATGGGAGTAGGTGCTAAAGTGGCAGATTGTATAATGTTATTCTCAATGGCAAAGAAGTCAGCATTCCCAGTTGATGTTTGGGTTAAGAGAGCAATGATTCATTTTTATTTAGCTCCAGATGTATCATTAAACAAGATTAGAGTTTTTGGAAGAGATAAGTTCGGTGAATTATCAGGCCTAGCACAACAATACCTTTTCTATTATGCTAGAGAAAATAATATAAAACTTTAAAATAGTATAAGTTAATGGTAAAAAAGCAGCTATTGCTGCTTTTTTTATATAGAATTATATAATGTTGATAAAAGATTTAAACAAACTATATAAAAAAGAGGTTTTTTATTGCATATAATTATTAAAAAATTAGGTAAAATTATAAAAAATATACAAATACATAAATTATGTTATATAATTAATACATTATATAAAGTATAAAAGGGATTAATGAATTTAAGGGGGGATATGGGATGAAGTACATTATTACAGCATTAATAGCAATACTAGTAATTTTAATTTTTTCTTTTATTTTGACAGCTACGATAAACAAAGGAAAGTCTTTTAAAGAAAACTTAAAAATAACATTTATGTTTAGTCTAGTAATGTTACCTATAATATTATTGCTTCCAGTGAGCTTATTTGCTACATTTAAAGCATCGACAGTTATGCTTTCTTTAGATGTAAGTAATTATCAAATTTTCTTACTATCAATTATAGGATTATTTATAATCTTTATTTGTGATTTTGTTAGTAAACAGCTTATCACAAATATTGGAACTAATATGCTTTCTAAAAAGTATAGTAATGAAGATTTATCAGAAGCTCAAATGATGGAGATAATAAGCAAAAAACAAGCTAATATAAAAATATGGAATGTAGTAATAATATTTTTAGCTAGTTTACTTCTATATATGATTAGCATGGTTGTTATATCAATTGAATTTACAGGATTGTTCTTAGTTATAATATCAATTATTAATATTTTAAATTATCAATTATTCTTTAGAAGTAGCTATAAGACTGCTAGTTAAAATTTATAATCATATAAAAAACAATTAACAATATGTAGTTATGGGCAATAAGTTGTCTAATAATTACATATTGTATTTTTTTGAGCTTTAGACAAATTTTTTAGATATTTAAGTTTAAGTGTTTGCAATTAGAAAAGAATCTAAAAAGGTCGTTGAAAAGTTTATTAGATAATAGAAAATCTAGTTGGAATATATTAGGAAAAGAATTATAATAATATTAAGTGGTCATTACCAGTTTAGGAGATAAGAATGAATAGTATAGATAAGAATTTAAAGACACCACTATATTTACAGTTAGTAAATATATTAGTAGAAAAAATAGAAAAAAATATGGAAGAGCATGAGCAAATTCTTTCTGAAAGAGAGATATGTGATATATATGATGTTAGTAGGACTACAGTTCGCCAAGCTTTAGATCAACTTGAAAAGGAAGGTTATATATATAAAGTTCATGGAAAGGGTACTTTCGTATCACCAAAAAGGTTAAATCAGGACCTAATTTCTTTTTATTCATTTACTGAAGAGATGAAGAAACTAGGAAAGAAACCTAATTCAGAAGTTGTAGGATTTGAAATAATAAGGGCTGAAGAAAAGATTAGTCGTATGTTTAAGATTAGTGATTATGAGCTTGTATATAAAATTACTAGAATAAGAAAAGCTGATGATATACCGATGATGTATGAGACAACATATTTACCATATAATTTATTTATTGGACTAAGTAAAGATAAATTAGAGATTATGCCTATGTATGATGTGCTTGTAAATGAGTTTAGTGCAAAGCTTACTTCAGCAGAGGAGTATTTTGAACCTATTATTACTAAAAAATTAGAAAGCATATATTTAGAGATACCTGAAGGGGCTCCTAGTTTAAGAATAGAGAGATTTACTTACGATCATGATACTTTAATAGAATATACAATTGGGATAGCTCGTGGTGATAAGTTCAAATATAGAGTTCAATTATTAAACAAATAATAATATAGATTTTACTTAATGAGATTTGTATATAAAAATAAAGTTAGTTATCTTTAATTAAATGGGTTATAGAAGAGATAACTAAATAGAATTGTAAATCTATACGACAACTGGTAATTACCTATAGAAATATGGGATTGAGAAATAAAATATTAATTAAATGTGAGAGGTGGTTATATTATGCATCCTATTAAAGAATTAGTTTCAAAGTATAAAAGTGGAGAAAAAGCAGGAATATTTTCAGTGTGTTCTTCTAATAAGTATGTTATAGAGGCAGCTATGGATAGATTAAGAGATAAAGATATGCACTTATTAATAGAATCTACAGCAAATCAAGTTGATCAATTTGGGGGATATACAGGAATGACTCCTAAAGATTTTATGAAATATATTCACAATTTAGCTGAAGAAAATAATTTTCCTGTGGATAGAATTATATTAGGTGGGGATCATTTAGGACCATTAACATGGACTAAATTAGGTGAAGAAAAAGCTATGGAAAACTCTAAAACATTAATTAGAGAATATGTATTAGCTGGATTTACAAAAATTCATATAGATACAAGCATGCCAATAATCGGTGATTTTGAAAATGGTGTATTTGGAGATGATTTAATTGCAGAAAGAGCTGCAACGTTATGTAAAGTGGCAGAAGATTCTTATACTGAACTTTTAAATGAAAAGCCAGAAAGTGTACATCCTGTGTATGTTATAGGCAGTGAAGTACCGATACCTGGAGGAGCTCAAGCTGATGAAGAAGAGGAAGAAGGAATAGCAGTAACTAAGGTAGAAAACTTAGTTAATACAATAGAGACATTTAAAAATGCCTTTGAAAGTCATGGAGTAGGTGATGCTTGGCAATATGTTGTTGGAGTTGTTGTCCAACCAGGAGTTGAGTTTGGTAGCGAGCAAGTATGGAAATATGATAGAGAGAAAGCAAGAGAATTATCAGAAGCTTTAAAAGATTATCCAGAATTAGTATTTGAAGCTCATTCAACAGATTATCAAACGGATGAAGCTTTAAATGAGATGGTTGAAGATGGATTTATTATTTTAAAGGTTGGACCTGCATTAACTTACGGATTTAGAGAAGCAGCATTTGAATTAAACTTAATGGAAAATGAACTATTAAAATATAATGCTAATATTGAACTTTCAAAGTTTAGAGAAATATTAGAATTTAATATGGTAAAGAATAATGGATACTGGAAAAATCATTACTCTGGTACTCAAGAAAAGATAAAATTTGATAGAATATATGGTTTGTCCGATAGATGTAGATATTACTTACCGATAGAAGAAGTTAACTATAGTTTAGAGAAAATGATAGAAAATTTAAAACAAGTTGATATTCCATTAACTTTAGTAAGTCAATATATGCATAATCAATATAAGAAGATTAGAAGCGGAAAAATGGAGTTAACAGTAGAAAATCTACTTAAAGATAGAATAGGTGAATATATAGATGACTATATTTATGCTGTTGAGAATCATAAAGTGTTACAGATGAATTAAATTTAAGAATAAATTAAATGTAATAGATGGCAAGTTAATTAGTTAAATCAGCTAAATTAGATTAAAAAAAATCAAGAAGCTGTGTAGTATTTTAACTTTAACTTGCCACTTTTTATTTTAAAAATAATAAGTTGTGATTTATAAGTTATTATTTACAATGATTTCGACAACTGCAAAAGTTATCAGAAAATTAAAAAAATAGAAATAAATAGGGAAATATTGTATAATAAAATTAACAAGGTTTATGAGAGGGAGTGATTATATGTTTCAGTTTGAAACCCAATTAAAAAAGCTTAAGCATGAAGTATTAACTGAAGTAGCGAAACTTGCCAAAAAGAATGAAATATCCTTAGAAAGTATCGAAAAAGTTCCTTATGAAGTTATTAAAGGTGATAAGGCACAGTATAGATGTTGTGTATATAAAGAAAGAGCAATTGTTCTAGAAAGAGCTAAGCTTGCTGCAGGTTACCTTGCAAACGGGGATAATTTTGACACAGAACTTATAGACATAAGACCGGATGAACAAATTATATATATTATTGAAGCAGCTTGTGATAGGTGTCCAATAGATAAATTTAATGTTACAGATTCTTGTAGAAACTGTCTTGCTCATAGATGTAAAGAAGCTTGTAATTTTGGGGCGATAAATATAGTTGCAGGAAGAGCATATATAAATCAAGAATTATGTAAAGAATGTGGTATGTGTAAAAGGGAGTGCCCTTATGATGCTATATCCGAAGTTATGAGACCATGTAAGAAGTCATGTCCTACAGGTGCTTTAGATATAAATGAAGAAGATAGAAGAGCTATTATAAAGGAAGAGATATGTGTAAACTGTGGATCTTGTATGAGATCATGTCCTTTTGGAGCTATATCAGATAAGAGTTTAATAGTTCCTGTTGCTAAGAGACTGGGAAGACATAGAAAGATGTATGCAGTAGTAGCACCAGCTATAACAGGGCAATTTGGACCAACTATGAATTATGGTAAGATAAGAAATGCTTTTAAAGCTTTAGGATTTGAAGATATGGTTGAAGCAGCTTTAGGGGCTGATGCTGTTACAGTTCATGAAAGTAATGAATTTGTAGAAAGAATGGAAAGAGGAGATAAGTATATGACTAACTCTTGCTGTCCAGGATTTCTAAGCTTTATAGAAAAGACAAATCCAAGTGAAAAAGATAGAATATCAAAAACAGTATCTCCTATGGTAGCAACTGCAAGATATATTAAGAGCAAAGAACCAGATGCTAAGGTAGTATTTATTGGACCATGCACGGCTAAAAAAGGAGAAGCAGTTAGATTAGGAGTAAGTGAGGCAGTAGATTATGTATTAACATTTGAAGAGTTATTAGCTTTATTTGAAGCCTTTGATGTAAATCCTTTTGATATGGAAGACGAAAATGTTAATGATGCTTCAGTATTTGGAAGAGGATTTGGTATGGCTGGAGGACTTACAGCAGCTATACAAAACTATGTATCTGATAGTGGATGTAAGGCAGAATTTAAACCAGTTCAAGTTTCAGGATTAGATTGTAAGAAAACCATGAATCTTGCTAAAATGGGCAAATTACAAGGTAATTTTATAGAAGGTATGATGTGTGAAGGTGGATGTATAAATGGTGCTGGAACAATAGTGCCACCACTTAGAGCAAGAGGAGCTTTTACTAAGATTAATAATAGAACTACAATTAAGGCTGTTCTTAAGAATAGTACATTAAGTGAGTTTGAAGATATAAATCTTGAGAGAGAATAGTAACATAAGAGGAATTGAAAATTTCAGTTCCTCTTATATTTTTGTAATAGTTTGAAAAGTTATAAGAATGAATGAAAAAATGAGTTATAATAAAATAAATAGTTCTAATTGGTAATATTTAACCATATTAAGGTAATAATATAAAAAGTAGTTGTTGAAAGATTTAGACTAAAAAGATATATTATAAATATAAGTTGTTAGCACTCAATAATGGTGAGTGCTAAAAATAAAAGTATATTTTTAGGAGGAAATAAGATGAATATAAAACCATTAGGTGATAGAGTAGTAATTAAAAAATTAGAAGCTGAAACTACAACAAAGAGTGGAATAGTTTTATCAGGTACAGCGAAAGAAAGACCACAAGAAGCTGAAGTTATGGCTGTAGGACCAGGAGCTATTCATGAAGGTAAGAGAATAGAAATGGAAGTTAAAGTTGGAGATAAAGTATTATATTCTAAATATGCAGGAACAGAAGTTAAGGTTGATGGAGAAGAATACACAATATTAAAACAAGATGATATTTTAGCTATAGTTGAATAGGGAGGTTTTTGAGAGATGGCAAAGATGATTCAATTTGGAGAAGAAGCAAGAAGAGCTATGCAAGCTGGTGTTGATAAGCTAGCTGATACAGTAAAGGTTACTTTAGGACCTAAAGGAAGAAATGTAGTATTAGATAAAAAATTTGGTTCACCACTTATAACTAACGATGGTGTATCAATTGCAAGAGAAATAGAATTAGAAGATCCATATGAAAATATGGGAGCTCAATTAGTTAAAGAAGTTGCAACTAAAACTAACGATGTTGCAGGGGATGGTACAACTACAGCTACTCTTTTAGCTCAAGCTATTATAAGAGAAGGGTTAAAGAACGTAACTGCAGGAGCAAATCCAATATTACTTAGAAATGGTATAAAAAAAGCTGTTGATGTTGCAGTAGAAGAAATTAAAAATAGTTCTAAGCCTGTAAATGGTAAAGAAGATATAGCTAGAGTTGCTGCTATATCAGCTGCAGATGATGAAATAGGTAATCTTATAGCAGAGGCTATGGAAACAGTAGGTAACGAGGGCGTTATAACTGTAGAAGAATCTAAATCAATGGGTACTGAACTAGAAGTAGTTGAAGGTATGCAATTTGATAGAGGATATGTATCAGCTTACATGGTAACTGATACAGAAAAAATGGAAGCTGTTTTAGATAATCCACTTATCTTAATAACTGATAAGAAGATTTCTAATATACAAGAAATACTTCCAATATTAGAGCAAATAGTTCAATCAGGAAGAAAGTTATTAATTATAGCTGAAGATATTGAAGGGGAAGCTATGACTACATTAGTAGTTAATAAGTTAAGAGGAACTTTCAATTGTGTAGCTGTTAAAGCTCCTGGATTCGGAGATAGAAGAAAAGAAATGCTTCAAGATATAGCTATACTTACTGGTGGAGAAGTTATATCTGAAGAATTAGGAAGAGATTTAAAAGAAGTTACTTTAGACATGCTTGGTCAAGCAGAAAGTGTTAAAGTGACTAAAGAAAACACTACTATAGTAAATGGTAGAGGAAGTAAAGAAACTATAAAAGAAAGAATTCATCAAATAAGAACTCAAATAGAAGAAACAACTTCTGAGTTTGATAGAGAAAAGTTACAAGAAAGATTAGCTAAGCTTGCTGGTGGAGTTGCTGTAATTAAAGTTGGTGCAGCTACAGAGACAGAATTAAAAGAAAGAAAGCTTAGAATAGAAGATGCTTTAGCAGCAACAAAAGCAGCTGTTGAAGAAGGTATAGTATCTGGTGGAGGAACAGCTTATGTTAGCATAATTAACAAGGTAGCTGAATTAACTTCAGATGTTGCAGATACTCAAGTTGGTATAAATATAATATTAAGAGCTTTAGAAGAGCCAATGAGACAAATAGCTACAAATGCAGGAGATGAAGCTTCTGTTATAGTAGATAAAGTTAAGAATAGCGAAAATGGAATTGGATATGATGCTTTACATGGAGAATATGTAAATATGATTAAAGCTGGTATCGTTGACCCAACTAAGGTTACAAGATCAGCACTTCAAAATGCTGCATCAGTAGCATCTACATTCTTAACAACTGAAGCTGCAGTTGTTGACATTCCAGCAAAAGAACCTGCAATGCCAGCACCAGGAATGGGCGGAATGGATGGAATGTACTAAAATAATTAAAAAGAATAATTAGCAATTAATTTGAGATAACTAAAGATTAGTATCAATGCAATTATGAATCAATTTAATAATCGTTAAAGATTATTTGATGATTAATTGGAGAATAATTAATTGCTAGAGTTGATAAAGAAACTGCTTTATTAACTACTCTGTTTATTTGACAGAGTATGGTTAATTAATGCAGTTTCTTTTTTATTTGAAAGAGTTAAGTAAAAAGTATTAATAAAATGTGAGTTTAATGCAAATTTTAATAAAGATATAAATAGAGCGATAAAAAATAGTATTAATAGAAATTATCGACAAATATAAAGTTTACGTGGAAGTATCATTTTTTTTCGTGTATAATTTTAGGTGAATTAATGGAAAAGTATAATATAAATGAAAATGGTGATAAATATTGGAGTTATTTTTTGTCGTATTATTTGGGCTTTGTATAGGAAGTTTTTTAAATGTATGTATATATAGAATTGCTAGAGAGGAGTCTATTTCCTTTCCACCATCTCGTTGTACAAGCTGTGGGTATGAACTTAAACCTAAAGATTTAGTTCCAGTATTAAGCTATGCTTTTTTAGGTGGGAAATGTAGAAGCTGCAAAGAAAAGATAAGTATTAGATATCCACTAATAGAATTGTTAAATGCTTTATTATATGTAGTAATTTATTTAAACTACGGATTTAGTTTTGAACTGTTTAAGTTTGCAGTGTTTGCTTCACTTATGATAGTTATTGGATTTATAGATTTTGATACGAAATATGTATTTAATTCAACAGTTATCTTTGGAGTAATAAGCGGAATTGTTTTTTTATTAGCTGAATGGATAATTATTAAAAATATTCCTTGGACAAATATTGCAGGAGCCGCAATTGGTTTGGGTGTTATATGGGCTATAGTTGCCTTAACTGGAGGAATGGGTGAAGGTGATATAGATATAGCACTTATATGTGGATTATTTCTAGGTATTAAAGGAATAGTGGTTACTTTATTTTTAGCCTTCATATTTGGAGGATTGGTAGGGGCAATTATATTGATATTAAAGCTTAAAGATAGAAAAGCTGAGATGGCTTTCGGACCGTATTTAGCTATTGGAGGAATAATAGCATCAATTTATGGAAGTAGATTAATAGAATATTACTTAGGATTATTTTAGTAAGAAATAATAGAAATTTAAATATAAATAGAAGTTAAATAATTACTTATCGAATAAAAATAGATAAATAATATTAAGAATACAATTGCGCAAAAGATGATTATATAAGTATTTAGGAGGTCTTTAATGGCGTTAGGTGAAAAACGTAGGTTAGGTGATATATTAATTGATGCTGGGAAAATAACGATATATCAATTACAAGAGGCTTTGAAATCTCAAAGAGTTTTAGGAAAGAAGCTTGGAGAGGTATTAGTTGAAAGCAGGATAATTAGTGAAGAAGATATACTCGAAGCTATTGAAACTCAGACAGGAATAGAAAAAATAGATTTAAATAGTATTGAATTTGATAATAAGACATTAAATTTAGTTACAGAAAATCTATGTAGAAGGCATATATTAATTCCATTTGGATTTAAAAATAATAAAATTCAAATTGCTATGTCTGATCCATTAAATATATTTGCTATAGATGATGTAAATATATCAACAGGTATAGAACCAGAAATCTATATATCATCAAAAAGTGATATACAAAAATTTATAGATCTTAACTATAGTACAGAGCAAGTTTTTAAGGCAGCTCAAGAGCTTACTAAGGAGACATTAGAATCTAAAAATATAGCTGATAATATTGAAGAAATTGATGATGTTAAAAATGCTCCAGTTGTTAAAATGATAGATTATATGTTTAGAAACTCTATAGAGATGAGAGCATCAGATATACATATAGAACCTTTCGAAAAGGAAATAAGAATAAGATATAGAATAGATGGCGAGCTTCAAACTGTTAATACGTTAGGAATAGAAAGCTTAGCTCCATTAGTAGCTAGAATTAAAATACTAGCTGGTCTTAATATAGCGGAAAAAAGAGTACCTCAAGATGGAAGAATTATTACTAGAGTAGGTAATAATGATGTTGATCTAAGAGTTTCTATTTTACCAGTAGTTAGTGGAGAAAAAATAGTTATAAGAATACTTAATAGAAGTAGTTATAAATTAGGGAAAGAACATTTAGGGATGAATGAAAATAATCTTAATAAACTTAAGAACATAATTTCTAATCCTCATGGTATTGTACTAGTTACTGGACCAACAGGAAGTGGTAAATCAACTACACTTTATACCGTATTAAATGAATTAAATTCAGATGATGTTAATATTGTTACTATTGAAGATCCAGTTGAATATACGTTAGATGGTATAAATCAAGTTAATGTTAATTCTAAATCAGGAATGACATTTGCATCTGGGCTTAGAAGTATTCTAAGACAAGATCCTGATATAGTCATGATAGGAGAAATTAGAGATGAGGAAACTGCTCAAATAGCAATAAAAGCAGCTATAACAGGTCACTTAGTTTTAAGTACACTACATACAAATGATTCAGCATCATCTATAACAAGGCTTATAGATATGGGGATAGAGCCGTATTTAGTATCTACATCAATCTGTGGAGTTATTGCACAAAGACTTGTAAGAAGAATTTGTCCTAACTGTAAAGAAGCTTATGAAGCAACTGATTATGAAAAGAAAATTTTAATCGGTAACATTGAAGAGAATCTTATTTTATATAAAGGACAAGGTTGTGGACATTGTAATGGTACAGGCTATTTGGGGAGAATTGGGGTCTATGAAATTATGGATATAACCAGAAAACATAGAGATTTAATTAATGAAACTAAAAATCCAAATGTTCTTAAAGATTTATCTTTAGAAAATGGAATGACTACACTAGGGCAAGAGTGTAAAGAGTTAGTTCTAAAAGGAATAACTACAATAAATGAACTTGCTACGATTACTTTACTAAGTGATATATAAAGGTGGTAATGAATAATGGCGAAGTTTAAATATAGAGCCATGAGTGGGAATGGTAAAAAGATTGAAGGAAATCATGTTGCCAATTCAAGAGATGAAGTTATTCAAATGATAACGTCTAATGGATATTATCCACTTATGATAGAAGAAGTAGTAGAGAGCACTAATATTGAATTAGGATTTGGTGAGAAAGTAACAACTAAAGATATTGCTATATTCTGTAGACAACTATATACAATGATTGATGCAGGGGTATCTATAAATAGATCTTTAAATATTATGGCAAACCAGCTTACTAATAAAAAACTTAGAAAAGTAACTTCTGAAATAGAAGAAGATGTTAAAAAAGGTGAAATGCTTTCAGCAGCAATAAAGAAGCATGATGATGTATTTCCACAACTTCTTATAAGTATGGTTGAGTCAGGAGAAATAAGTAGTAACCTTGACACTATGATGTTAAGAATGTCTACTCATTTTGAAAAGGAAAATAAGCTAAATAATAAAATAAAAGCTGCAATGACATATCCAACAATATTAGGAATTGTAGCAGTATGTGCCGTAATGTTTATTATGACATTTGTAATGCCTACATTTATAGAAATGTTTGAAAGTGAAGGAGTTGTACTTCCGATAACTACAAAGATTCTTATAAATATTAGTGCAATATTACAAAAGAATTTCTTATTTATAATAATTTGTATTATATTTGCAGCTGTAGGATTTAAATTTTATAGCAGAACAGAACATGGAATATATACAATAAGTAAATTGAAGTTACATTTACCTATAATAGGTGAGTTAAATAAAAAGATAATAGTTTCAAGATTTACAAGAACATTGTCTACACTAATTGCTAGTGGGGTATCATTAGTTCATTCATTACCTGTAGTTGCAGGAGTTCTTGGAAATAAAATTGCAGAAGATGCAATTAATAAAGTAAGAGAAGAAGTAACAAAAGGTGAAGGTTTAAGTGAACCAATAAAAGAAGCAGGAATATTCCCAGAAATGTTATCTTCAATGATAAACATAGGAGAAGAAACTGGGCAATTAGATGAAATATTAAACAAAACAGCAGATTTCTATGATGAAGAAGTAGAACAAGCTATTCAAACAACAACAGCATTAATAGAACCATTGCTTATTGTAGTAATGGGACTTGTAATAGGATTTATAGTAATTTCAATAATGCTACCAATGTTTGATATGTACACTGCAATGTAGGTTTTAATTAAAAATTAAAATAAATACAATACATAATATTAAGGGGGAAATAAAAATGATGAAATTAAGAAACAAGAAAAAAGGATTTACTCTTATAGAGTTAATTATTGTTATTGCTATTATAGCAATATTGGCAGCTATTTCCATTCCAAAATTTGGAGAAGTAAGAAAAAAATCATATGTAAGTTCTGATGTAGCAAATGCAAAGACAATAGCAAATGCAGCTACGGCATTATTAGCAGAAGGTGAGATTACAGCTCCGAAGTCTACAACTAAAACTTTAACTATATCAGCTTCAGATACTAATGAAGAGGCAGGTAAAATAGAAGGATATTTACAAAGTATGCCTACGCCTAAATCAAAATCAGGAAGTTTCATTGTAGAAATAACATCAGATGCTAAGGTTACTGTTAAGGCTGATGGAGAAATTTTCTTCCCAAGATAAAAAAGATAGGAAGTGGAGATTTGTATGAAAATAAATAAGAAAAAAGGATTTACTCTTATAGAGTTAATTATTGTAATTGCTATTATAGCTATATTAGCAGCAATAGCTATACCAAAGTTTGGTGAGGTTAGAAAAAATGCTAATATTAAATCAGATATAGCAAATGCTAAAACAATTGCTAATGCTACTACAGCATTATTAGCTGAAGGGGAAATTGAACCAGATTATTATATATTAGGGAAAAATGATGCAGCAGATTCAACTGATATCGAAGAATATTTACAAAGTGTACCAAGACCAAAAAGTGTATCAATAGATGGATTTTTTGCAGTTAGAGTTAATACTGATGGCTCAGTAAAAGTAATAGCTGTTGGAGAAGACGCAGAAACAGGAAAAGAAGCTGGAAAAGAATTTTTCCCAGAGCAAAATGTTGATGTAGAAGCTATTGAATAGATAGTGTGAAAAGTGTAAAGCATAAGCTTTACACTTTATCCTATAAATTATAAAACTGAATTATAGGATAAGGTGTAAATCTCTTAAAGATTAAAATAATACCTAAGGGGTGAAGTAATGTCAGATGAAAATAAGAAGAAGTTTGATTTTTCTAAGTTAAAGGAACTTGGTCAAATGGATTTAAAGGATTTAAAAAAGCTTAAGATAGGTAATAGCAAGGATAGTAGCAAGGGCGTTATGTCTAAGCTTAATGTTAAAATAGAAAAACCAAGAAATGTTGTAAGTTTTGATATTGGAGCTAGTGCTATAAAGATAGCTTCAGGAAAGTATCATAAGGGTAAATTGGTTATAAATAATTGTACTGAAATAGTAACGCCTGAAGGCACTATTGCTGATGGGAAGATACTTAATGAAAATCAGTTATCTGAAATGCTTAAATTTTCTTTGAAGGATATTAAGGTAAAAGCAGCAGATGCTATTATCACTACTAATTCATCTTTAATAATTAACAGAGAAATTATGATTCCTAAGGTTGAGGATGAAGAGTTGGATACTGTTATAAGATATGAAATACAGCAATATTTACCTATTAATCTTAATGATTATGTTATTCAATTTATTATTTTAGATGAGGTTGAAGCTGAAAGTGGTAATAAGTATAAAGTTAATGTTATTGCTTACCCAGATAAGATTTCTAGAGATTATTATAATTTAATAAATTCAATAGGATTAAATCCATATGCTTTAGATGTTACTTATAATTCTCTTAATAAAATAGCTAATTACTCAGAGTTAGCTAAGGAAAATGAAGAGTGTACTGTTGCTTTTGTAGATATGGGAGGAACTACTACTAATATAATAATCTTAAAGAATGGTAAGCTTGATTTTACAAGAATGATGAGAGTTGGTGGAGAAAATATTAATTTTGCTTTAGCTGAAGAGTTAGGTATGGCTGCAAAATCAACAGAAGCATTAAAGATTGAAAAATCAGATTTAGATGATATTAAAGAAGATGATTTTATTAATATAGCATTAAAAAAGGTGTTAGGTAATATTTCTTTAGAGATTGAGAGAATATTTAAGTTTTATTTAAGCAAAAGTGTAGGGAATAAAATAGATAAGATATACCTTTATGGTGGAACTTCTAACATTAAGGGTATTGAAAAGTATGTTAAAGATAAATTTAATATGCCTGTTAAAAAAATAGACAAGCTTAATAATGTTGATTTTACTTCAAAGGAACTAAAAGAGCTTTCTATGGATAGATATTTAAATGCCATAGGTGCAATCATTAGATTATAGGGAGGAAATATGAGAAGAGATATTAACTTTTTTAGCCCTTATCAAGGAAAGAAAAAAGAACAAAAAAATCAGAATATTTATAAATACTCCTTATCAGGATTTGTAGCAGCATTTATTGTTGGGACATTAGCATGGAATAGTATTAATTTATATAAGGTTAATAAAAGTATAGCTGATTATACTGCTAAATTAGAAGATCCATCAATTGTAGAGAAAGTATTAGAAGCAGAGCAAACAGAAGCTAAGTTAAATCTTTTAAGTAGTTATGAAAAGCAATTAAATACGATATATAAAGGTGTTGAGAGTAGAGATGTTGTATCAAATGAGATTCTAAATATGATAAGTTCAACATTGCCAACAGAAGTTAGTTTTAACAGCTTAAATCTTACTAATACTGAAATAACAATGCAAGCTACATCTACTAATAGAACTGCTATTGCTGAAGTTCAATATAATTTAAAGCAACTTAAAAATATTCAAGAAGTTTACATAGGTGCAATATCTGGTGATGAGAAGTATACATTTGATATAAGATGTACTTTAAAGGATGGTGAATAACATGAAGATTAGTAAAAAGGAAAAAATGCTTTTAGGAGTATTAGGAACTGTATTAGTAAGTGTTATTTATTATCAATTTGTATATGTTAATCAAGTAGAAAAGCTAGAAATTAAAAGAGCAGAATTAAGTGAAGTTGAAAATAGATATACAACTACAATGCAAACTATTGCAAATTTAGAAAATAAGAAATCTGAAATAAAAGTAATAAACTCTAATATTGAAGAGAAATCAGGAATATTTTATCCAACAATACTTCAAGAAAAGATAATATTAGAAATAGATACATTAATAACTGCAAGTGGATTAAAGGCAAATATATCATTTAATCCAATAGAAGTCGCAGCAGTTGAAACTTTTACTGTAACAGAGGTTATAAAAACAGAAAGTACACTTCAGTTTATAGCAGATAGTTATACAGGCTCACGAGATACAACTTTAGCTGATAATAATGGTGAACAAAAAGTTGAAAACAATGTTGTTTTAAGTAATGGGGAAACTTCAAATGAAGGAAATTCTCAAGCTATTGCTACAGATAATTCAGCAACAGCTGAACAATTAAAAATAGGAATAAGCTTTAATGGTTCTTATGATGCATTGAAGAGATTTATAGGATTGTTAGAAGGATATAGCAGAAAGATTAATATAACTAATTTAGCTATAACTCCAACATCAACTACTGATGTTACTGGAAGTATGAGTTTAGAGCTATATGGTATTCCAAAGCTTAATGATAAGGATATTGAATACTTAAAATGGGAATTAGAAAATACTTATGGAAAAGATACTCCATTTACAGTAGGAGCAGCTAATGGTGCTTATAGTTCAACTATTGAACAGCTTGGGACAGAGGCAGATATTAATGATTTTGTAATGCTACTAAGAGCACCAGCATCAGAATTACCTACTTTAACTTTAGGTAGAGCTAATGATAGTGATAGAACAACATATTTATATTCAGATAATGTAAAAACTGAAGAAGCAGAGATAGAATTTAATGAGTTAGATGGTAAATTATATTACAAATACAAAACAACTTCAGGATATTATCCAAAGGATAATACTTCGACAGGTGCAGAGTTTACTACTAAATCAGATAACATAGTAATTAATATAACAAGTGAAGCAAGAGTTGGAACAGACGATAATTCACAAGTAAAGCTGAAAGTTATCAACAACACTGAAAGAAAAGTAGAAGTATTTGTGGAAAAAGACGATACATCTAATCCAAGAATTGAAATTCAAAGCTCGGGTAACTCAGTTAATGTTAAAAATAAGTAGGTGTTGAAATGAGAATATGTAAGCATAAAAAGAAAGGGATGACATTAATAGAGGCAATCATTAGTGTTGCCCTTTTATCAATTTTAATAGTTCCTATTTCAGGATTAGTAATGACTTCAGTTAATACAAATAAGAGAGCTGAAATAAAACAAGAAGCTACATTTTTAGGACAAAAGCTTTTAGAAGAAATGAAGGTTTATGACAAGATAAAGCTAGATAGTAATGGTAATTTTCAGTTACTAAATGGTCAGGGAATAAAAAGAGTTAATACTGATGAAAGGGCTGCTGATTTTAATAATTTTAATGGGAAGTTCAGTATAGATAAATATGCTGTAGAAATTAAATTAATTAAAGACGATGAATTTACTTATGAAGATATTAGTAAAGATCCTTTAGAAAATATAGTATTTGATTATAAATTAGAGTTTAAAGGGGATGCTTCAAAAACAGTTACTTTATACAAAAATACTGAATCAGGATTGTCTGAAGTAAGCAGCTATTATCCAATAGTAAATAATAATTTAAATTTAAAAATAGGTAATGGAATACTTATCTTGTTAAATAATGAAATTGAAATGATTAATGATTCTGGGGTACCTATAAGTAATGATAATAATATTTTAATTGATTTAAATGATAACTTTACAGGAAATATTAAATTAGATTTTTATAACCAAACAGATATTGAAAAAAATATATATATTAAAAAGAATTCATCAACTACAGGAAAAGTTGAAGTTAATTCATATATAGGTAAGATAAAAATATTTAATAACATAATATCGAGCACTAAAAATACATTAGGTGATTTATATAATGTAGAAGTTACAGTTAGTAATAGAGGAAATACATTATTTAATGGAATAGTATCTCAAAATATATGGATACAATAATTAAAAAGTAGGGGGGGAGTTTGATGAGTAATAAGTTAAAGAAAAAAGGTTCTAGCTTAGTTGTTATAACTGTTGTTATGGCAATATTATTTACTACAAGTACAGCAATACTTACTTTAGTAACAAGTGATTATAAGATGAGAATTAATGAGAGTAGACGTATTGAGAATATGTATAAGGCAGATTCAGGGCTTGATGTTGTTTATAACGTTATAGTAAAAAATAGCGAAGCTGCAATATTGAAGGCTAGTAAAGAAGTAACTAAAAAGTATAAGGATTCTACTGAAGATATAAGTAGTTTGTATGAAAAAATGAACAAAGACTTTAAAGAAGAGTTTATTAAGTTTTTAGGTAAAAGCGCTGCTAATAAAGGAGAAAATAAAGATACAGATGCATTACTAGCGCAAGGTATAGTTAATAATAAATATATGATATTTAGTGAAGATACTGATAGTTTTGGTTGGAAAAATTATGAGAGAAGTGCTGATGTAACTGCTAATCCTGTAATAGAAATATTAGATTACGAGTATAGGGATACGTCAATAGAAGAAGGCAAAGGTGAGATAAGAATTAAAGTTAAATCTACCTTTGAAAGTTTAACTGGTGAATTTAAAAACACAAAAACAATATCTACAGAATTTGTTATAAAAACTCCAGATTATGAAGGAAGTTTAGTAGCATCTACTAATACGGAAAATATAGAAATTCAACCTGTATTTGACGGTAAAGCTATAACGGCAGATGGAAATATGAATGTAACTGGTAATGTAAGTATAAAAGGTGATATTTGGATTAAGGGTAATCAAGAAAATATAGAAAATCCTAATTATGTTTTTGATAAATATAGAGGGGGAGTAATAGTAGATAACAGCACTTTAAATATAGACGGAAATATATATACTGCTAATACGCTACAATTAAAAAATAATACAAATGTTACTGTAACAAATGATATTTATGCCTTAAATACTTATGTAGGTAAAGATAACACGGATGCTACATCTTCAAATAACATTTTAAATGTAAATAAAAATTTAGTGGTAAATAATGATTTAGCTTTAAATGCAACTGAAAGTAGTATAAATATAGATACTAATTTTTATGGAATAAATGATAAAACTACAGTAGCAGATACTGCAGAAAAAGCAATGAAATCAAGTAGTATTATTGTAAATGAAATTGGACTTAAAGAAGATAATACACCTACATCTTCAATAACAGTTAATGGTGATTCGTATATTATGGGAGTTGCATATATAAATGCTACTGATAATGAGGGAAATAAATATCAAACCGGTGAATCTGTAGCAGTTAAAGGCAATTACTTAGCTTATACAGATATATTAGCTGAATATGAAGATAATGTAACTATGAAATATTACAATCCTTTACAGTTAATTGAATTTATTGATGGGGATGATACTTTAAAAAAGAAAGCTGAATATATTAAAGAATATTATGCTGCTAATTCAAGTGAATTAAAAACAGGTGGAGTAAATCTAAAAGGAAATGTATCTTCAGTTGGAGCTTATATTGATAAAGCTGGCAAAGTGCAATATGACAATAGTTGGAGCGGAGATGCTGTTATTGATGGAATAAGAAGCGAATTTGCTAGGAATGTATTTGCAATGGGAAATACAAATGGAGTAGATTCTGATAAAGATAATAGCGAATTGTATTCTGCTGGGCAAGTTGTTAATACTGTAAGTAATCAAGTTGATTTTTCAAAAATTGTAGAAGGTATTACATTAAATGAAAAGTACGGACAAGTATATTTAGATAATACAGCTTCAGAAGTAACAATAATAGATAACAAGATAGGAAATAAGGAAATAAAAGAAGGCGTTATTATAGTAAAAAATAATATTAATATTGAAGATGATTTTGATTTTAAAGGAATTATTATAGCCGGTGGAGATGTTGAATTTAAAAATACAGTTTCAAATACTGTAAAGATAGAATATGATGAAAATATAGTAAGAAAAGTAATAGCATCAAATTATGATGTATTAAAGAATATTTTTATAGGAAGCAAAATAAATGACGCTGAAGTTAATGTTGGAGAATTAATAAATGTAGAAACTACTACAAATGGATATGAGGTAGACTCATACTTATCAACAAATAATTGGAAGATACTAAAGTAAAGAGGTGAATTATTTGAAGAAAAAATCAACAGGGTTTACGGTAATAGAATTAGTAATAACACTAGCTATTACCACAATGATTATAGGAGTAGCATATACTTTCTTTTTCACAAATAATAAAACCTTAAACACTACAGAGATAAATTCAGAACTTCAATACGAAGCAGAAAATATTGAAAAGTTATTATTAAACTTAGGAACTCAGGCTAAGAATATTGAAATTGTTGATAATATAGCTGCTAATGATCCACTTAATAAATATTCGTTGTTACCTATTAATAGTGTTGAAGAAAAGAACTATAAGAAGTCTATAAATAATATAGTTTTAAATTATGAAGATACAAGTAGGTTTGAATTAACATTAGAAAGTAATGGAACATTAAAGACTAGTTTTAATGATGAAAGTGGTACAAGTGATATAGCAGAAACGATTCTATCAACTAATGTTATAGATATAAAAATAAGACCTTTAGATGTGAGAATGATTGTTAATGAAGGGATTATTAAGATGGAAAGTACACTATTAAGTGATTCACCTGGACTTGAATTTAACATAACTTTAGCTAAGAAAAAGGGCTATTCAGATGTTAAATATGAAAGCACTATTTTGGTGAAATTTAGAAATAATTAATAAGGGGAGGGAAGAGAATGTTTAATAAATTTGAAATAAATAAGAATAAAATTATTAGCTTTTTATTGATTTTTCTTTTAATTGTAGGGTGGATGTCTGGGGACATTGTTAAGGCTGATGATACTGTTAATGAAGTAGAAGAACATCAACATATAAATGAAGATAATCATGATGAAGAGCTTGAATTATATGCTTCTGAGACTATTAAGCCACAAATTGATATAAATTATTTAGGGACAACTCCCAGTAATCCAATGGAAGGACAAGATTTTAAGGTTAGATATCAAATAGTACCACATCCATTTCAACATAATTTATCAAAGCCGAAAGAAATAGTTATGGTTTTAGATGTATCTGGAAGTATGGCGGGAACTAAAATAAGTAATTTAAAGATAGCGGCTAAAAACTTTATAAATACAATGAGTGATACATTAGATGATAAAATTACACCAAAGATAAGTAATTTAAAAATTGGAATAATAACTTATAGTAAAAATGGTAAAAAGGAATATGATTTAGTTGAAGTAACAAATGAAAGTAGTGTTAATTCAAAAAATGTTGAGAATTTAATAAAAGAAATAGAAGGGTTAAAAGCAGATGGAGGAACTAATACTGGTGATGGATTAAGAAAAGGAGCTAATATGCTTTATGAGTCAAAATCCGATGCAAATAAAGCTATAATATTTATGGGGGATGGAGAGCCTACATATTATACATATGAAGGAACTACAAATCAAAGTTATTGGAAGTGTAATTGTACAGGAATTGAAAATAATGGATGTGGTAGAATTCAATGTACTAGTAGTAATCCATGTAAATATAGTCATGGATGGAATAAAAATTGTAAAGAAGTAACTGAAACAGTAAATAAGTATTATACAACATTGAATTATGATAATAAATCTGTAGGAGGAAAGGGTAGCAGTGATAATGATGGTATGTCACTTGGATATGCTACTACAATAGGTAATATAATAAAGGATAAAAAATATAATGTATTCACCATTGGTTATGGTTTGGGTGATGAAGATAGTGATGCAAATATTAAAATGAAAACTATCCATGAATCTATGGGAGGAATAACATTAGGAGAGAAAAGCACTTTTTTTGCTACTGATACAGGTGCTATAGATTCTGTATTTAGTAAAATTGCTGATACTTTAGAGAAAAGTTATTCGTTTTCAGATGCACAGTTAAATTTGAATTTATCAGATAGTATACAAGCTGTTGATGGATTTTCAGTAGATGATGGGAATGGAAATATAATAAAAGTAGATCCAATAAATTATGTTCTAGGTAAAGGTAATTGGTATACAGCAGATACTCAAATAATTGAATTTACTATAAGAGCCAATAAAGTAGGAGATTATAATTTATTTAAAGGTAATGATAAATTAACATATACAGATATATATGGGAATAAGAAAGAAATTCCAGTAGAAAATACTACAATATCTATAAAACCTTTTGAGGCTTCTGAAGCACAAAAGTTAGGTGTTGATTTTCATAAGGATTCAAATGGATATTTAATAGGTGATACTTTAAGAGCTAGTGTTACTTTAACTCATCCTGGTATGGATGGAATAATTTATAATAATGCAAAGTTCAATGCAATCAAAATACCAAACAACTTTAACCTTACTGGTGAAAATGGTGTAGAGTTGTATTTTGGAACTGTTGATAAAACAATTAGTAAGGAATATGAATTTGAAATTGGTGATGATGAAGAGGTAACTACTGATAATGAAAAGGTATATATATTAAGTGGAAATTATAGCTATATATTAAATCAAAACGGTGCTAATACATCAATAAATGGAGATAATAGTTTAGCTATTAATGTAAAAAGAGGTCAGATAAATGTTAAGGTGATAGATGAAGAAGGAAATGATATTACTAATTTATCTAATATAGTAATTAAAGATAAATTATCTAATGAAATAAATGGAGAACTAAATGAAGGTAGTATAGTATTCAATAATATTTCTAGTGGAAATCATGAGCTAGTAATTAAATCATTACCTGATGGATGTACACCTTTAGAAAGTGGGAATAATGCTAAGGTTGGAGTTAATTATACAAATAATGTAGTTAACTATATATTTAAAGTAACTGGGACTGTTGCTTCAAGTGAATTAGATATTCAAGCTAATCTAATAGGTAATACACCTAGTTATCCGTATGTAGGTGATGAAATAACAATAACTTATGAAATTGATCCAAAAGAATTTGTTAAATCACAATCAGGTAATATTAATTTTAATAATGCTAAATTATTATTTAATCTAGGTGATAAGTTCACAGCTGTTGAAGATGGTGGATTAGTTAAAGATAGTGATGGAAAATATAGCTTAGATTTTAGAGATAAAATTAAATATACTTATGACAGTGTAAATGATAAATATATTGCTGATAAGTTTACAGTTTCATTTAAGGTAATAGCAAATACTCATGGAAATGACTTAACTTTTAGGAGTGCTAATATAGAATTTGAAAATATACTATCATCTAATAATGAGAGTATTATCAATGATATATCTATGCCAACTATAACAGTTATTAAAAATGAAGTTATACCTGAATATAATGGACCTGATATAAGAATATTAGAAATAGAACCAGCAGATAGTTTTAAATTAACAAGGAAATCAGGAGCTGTTGGAACTGGAACAGAAGAAGTATTAATTAACCAGTTTGACAATGAATATAAAGTAGAAATAACTCACATGACTATGTCAGAGTTCATCGGTAAAGTAGATGACTTAAATGGTAAATACGATGTAATAGTAGTGGGGAGATATGTAGATAATTCATTTAGTGTTTCTAATTACGGTGAGAACATTTTATGGTTTAAGGATTATGTAGCTTTAGAAAATGATATAACTGATAAAAAGGCAAGTGAGATTGAAGAATTTATTAACTCTGGCCAACTTGTATATATAGATGAAGCTATAAATGATCTAACTAATTCAGAGGGCTTTAAAATATATAATTATACAGTTAATGAAGATGGTAAGTGGAATCAACAAAAGGTTAACTTGGTAAAAGATATGAGAGTTAGCACAAATGATAATAGTAAAAGAATAACTATAGACAATATAGTTGAGAAATATGTAAATTATATTAATTCAAATATTAGTGTAAAAAGACCTATAACAATATCTTCAAGTCCTGTTGGTGATACACATGAGGATATTTTAGGTGTAGTTTATAAAAGAAATATGAGATTTGATATTAAATCATCAGTGATGGATGAGGATGTAAAAATTAATTTATATTTAGATATTAATGGAGATGGACTATTTAAGGAAGAAGAGATTGTAAAACAAGTTAATAATGTAAGAATTCCAGAAGAGGGATATAGGTTAGAGTATAACTTTTATAATGATTATCCTCAATTTATAGGATATGTAGATTGGAGAATAGAAGTAGTAAAAGAAATTAGTGAAAATTACTATGAACCTATTAAATCTTACTTTGATGGAAATATATTATTTAGAAGATTAACAGAAGAAAAGCAAGTTATTAATGTATTGCAGATTTCACCATTCGGAAGAGGAAACCTGAATAGTGGAGCAAATTCATCAGCTAGTTCTAGGGGAGGGAATCTTAATTTAGCTACTAATGCAGCTTTTCAGGCTCTTTTAAAGCAAAAAGAGGTTCAAGATTATGAAATCATAGTCGAAGTAATAAGTTATGAGGATTTCTATCAAGGAAACTATGCAGGACCTGGTAAAGATTCTTTAAATGGTAGCAAATATGACATGGTAATAATGGGCTTTGCAGATGCTTTTATAGAAAATATAAGCATGAAAGGAATAGAAGAAATTAAAGAATTTATTTCAACAGGTCAAGGACTTATGTTAACACATGATACAATATGGTATAAGACTTGGCAGTATGGTGCTAATATTAGAAAAGCAAATGAATTGGTTAAAACTTTTAGAGATTATATAGGGCAGTCTAGATATATAGACCCTTTAAACCCAGAAGAAAAAGATTTAGATGGTACGAAAATAGAACATGATTCATACGTTCCAGCCACTAATAATACAACGGAATCATATGCAAATGAAGCAGGTGCAACTTTAGCTGAAATGACTAATTTAACTGGTGGAATTAATGGCTCTCAAGGGGTTAATTTAACAAATAGTATAGAAGTGTATAAGACAAATGAAACACTTCTAACTAATTATCCATTTAGTCTAGGTGAAACAATAAGAGTTAGAAGAACTCATGGACAATACTTACAACTTAACTTTGAAGATGATGATGTTGTTCCGGTATTTAATTTAACAAATAATAATGGAGATATTTCAAGTCTTAGTAATGCATATAAAAATAGTATAGTAAATAAATATGATTCACGAAATTATTATTATACTTATTCTAGAGGAAATATTACTTTTTCTGGAACAGGTGAAAATCAAAGAGAAGCTATAGAATACCCAGACTCAGAGTTAAGGCTATTTGTTAATACAATAGTAAAAGCTGAAAGAGGTGCTAATCATAAACCTAGTATAACTGCATTAGAAAATATAACAGAGATATCGCCTAATGTTGATTTGAATTTTAATATTGTGGTAAAAGATATTGATGGCGATTTAGTTAAAGTAACAAATGTTAAGCTAAATGGTGAAAGTATAAATTCAGGTAATAATATTCCAAGTGAATTTAAAACACAGGGATAATCTTTTCCTATAACTATTTCTAAAAATAAGTTTGGATCTATAGATGAAGAAATGATTATTACAATTGAAGCTGAGGATAAGAGAGGAGCTAAAACAACTAAGGATTATGTAGTAATACCTACATTAGATCCTCTATTAGTAGCAAGTGAACAAAATATAGAAACATTAGTAGGTGAAAGTGTTCAAGTTAAGATAGAATTAGATAAGCAAAATGAAGATGGTAATAGCTATATATCTAATATAAATGCTGAAGAAAGTTATAACTCTGATTATATTTCTATTAATAATATAAATATAATAAATGAAGATAATAAGACTTACTTAGTAGGAGATTTAGTTGCTAAAAATGTTTTAGCAGGGCATGAAATTAATATTGCTATAAGCTATACAAGTAAAGCTAATATTAAAACAACTACTGCTAAAATTATAGTTAATAGTAAACAAGGTGAAGTAACTGTTATAGTAACTGGAGTAAATGGAGAAAATTTAGCGATAAATACTGAAGTTATATTAGAAAATACTAATGGTGAGCAAATCAAAGGAAGAGTATCAGAAAGTGATGGACAAGTGAGGTTTAACTCAGTTAAAAGTGGTAGTTACAGTGTAAGTATTGGTGAAAGCGAGGGGTATACAATATCAGAAGTATTGCCAACAAATAAATTTACATTAAACTATGAAAAAAATTCACAAATTGTCTATGCTAAGTTAGTTCCAAAGATAGCAGATATGACTCACGGTTTATATGAAGGTGTTTCTGGGAATTCAATTTTAATAAATGAAAATATTAATGGTTTTGAAATGGCTGCTGAAGCTAATATTAATTTTGGTTCTACTTTTAAATTAAGTGGAAATGGTGTTGAAATTAGATTAAAGGTAGCTAATGAATTACTAGATACTGATTCAAAAAATAATATAAAGGTATATAAAGTAGTTGAAGGTTCTGGTGAAGCTAAATTACAGGAGATAGATAAGAATAAAATAAGTGTAATGTATGAAGCTGTTGGATATAAAATTAGAATAAATGAAAATATTCAAAGTGATACTCAAATTTTAATAAGATATACAGGAAAGATACCTAAAGAAAGTAGTATTTTTGAAAGACAATATACTAATAACATTACGATTAATGGAGAAAGTAAGGATGTTAAAGTATATACTACTAAAAAGAGTATAACTCTACCAGACCTATTCTAACTAAAAATTAACATATTAAACGCAAGCAGTATAAACATTGAAATTTTGATGTAAATATTGCTTGCTTTTTATATGAAACAAATATTGACAAGATAATACCTATAAACTATAATAGTAACAATAACAAAATACGAACAATAAAGACTGCTTATATATCCCCCTAATATGGAGGGGAGTATCTACCGGAAGCCGTAAATTTCCGACTATAAGTGAAGTTTGATATAGCTTGTTTTTGCAAGGATTTCTTAGCATAGGCATATTATCTTCACTTAATGAAGATAATATGTCTGTTTTTTTTATAATTAAATGTTTAAGGGGATGAAGGATTATGGCAAAAATACTAAAAACAGCTTATACATTCGATGATGTATTATTAGTACCAAATAAATCAGAAGTGTTACCTAATCAAGTTAGTTTAAAAACTAAGTTAACTAAAACTATTACTCTTAATATTCCTTTAATGAGTGCTAGTATGGATACAGTTACTGAATCTAAGATGGCGATTGCTATGGCAAGAGAAGGCGGAATCGGAATTATACATAAAAACATGCCAATTGAAGAGCAAGCTAGAGAAGTTGATAGAGTTAAGAGACAAGAAAATGGTGTAATAACTGACCCTATTTTCTTAAATGAAAATCATACAGTAAGAGAAGCTTTAGATTTAATGGCTAGATATAGAATATCTGGGGTTCCTGTTACAAGAGGAACTCAATTAGTTGGAATAATAACTAACAGAGACATAGTATTTGAAACAAATTATGATAGATTAGTTTCAGAAGTTATGACTAAGAGTCCATTAGTTACTGCTCCAGAAGGAACAACGTTAGATCAAGCTTTAGAGATATTAAAGACTCATAAAATTGAAAAATTACCTTTAGTTGATAATGAAAATAACTTAAAGGGGCTTATAACAATTAAAGATATAGAAAAGGTTAGGGCGTTTCCAAATGCAGCAAAGGATTCAAGAGGTAGACTTCTTTGTGGAGCATCTGTTGGGATAACAGCTGATATGATGGATAGAGTTGATGCTTTAGTTAAAGCTCAGGTAGACGTCATTACTTTAGATACAGCTCACGGTCATTCAAAAGGTGTTATTGAAGGTGTTAAGAAGATAAAAGCTAAATACCCTGAACTTCAAATAATAGCTGGTAACATAGCTACAGCAGAAGCTACAAAAGATTTAATAGAAGCTGGTGCTGATTGTGTTAAGGTTGGTATAGGGCCTGGGTCAATATGTACTACAAGAATAGTTGCAGGTGTTGGTGTACCTCAATTAACTGCAGTTATGGATTGTGTTGAAGAAGCTGTTAAATATGGTATACCAGTAATAGCTGATGGTGGATTAAAATATTCAGGAGATATAGTTAAGGCATTAGCTGCTGGAGCATCTGTTTGTATGATGGGTTCAATGCTTGCAGGTTGTGAAGAATCTCCAGGTGAAACAGAAATATATCAAGGAAGACAATATAAAGTTTACAGAGGAATGGGTTCTCTAGGGGCTATGGAGAAAGGTTCATCTGATAGATACTTCCAAAATGGAACTAAGAAGTTTGTTCCGGAAGGAATTGAAGGAAGAGTTGCTTACAAAGGATATGTAGCAGATACATTATATCAATTAATGGGTGGAATAAGATCAGGGATGGGTTACCTTGGAGCACCTACATTAGTTGACTTATATGAAAATGCAACTTTTGTTATCCAAACTTCTTCAGGAATAAGAGAAAGTCATCCACATGATGTAAAGATAACTAAAGAAGCACCAAACTACAGTGTAAGTGAATAGTTTGACTATTTAATAGTTTCTAATTAATTATTAAAATAGAGTTTTAGAGATAATTTATATTTAAAATTAATAGATTTGAAATTGGGGAGAAAAGATATATAGGCTTATATACAAACAAAGTTTTTATATTTTTTCTCTTATTACGTTATATATGCGAATTATTTTTAAAAAAATAAAGTAATTGTTCATATTTATGTTGAAAAATGTACAATTTTACGAGATAATAAAGAAAAATACATTAGGGGGATTCTTAATGAATAAAGAATTAGTATTAGTACTTGACTTTGGTGGTCAATATAATCAATTAATAGCAAGAAGAGTAAGAGAATGTAACGTTTATTGTGAAGTTCATCCATATAATTTAAGCATTGAAAAAATAAGAGAAATGAATCCAAAGGGAATAATATTCACTGGTGGACCTAACAGTGTTTATGGAGAAGATTCTCCATTATGTGATAAAGCTATATTTGAATTAGGAATACCTGTACTTGGTATCTGCTACGGTTCACAACTTATGGCTCATGTTTTAGGTGGAAGTGTTGCAACTGCTCCTGTAAGTGAATATGGTAAGACAGAAGTTGCTGTAAATAATAAATCTAAATTATTTGATGGAGTACAATCTTCAACTATATGTTGGATGAGTCATACTGACTACATAGAAAGAGCTCCAGAAAACTTTAATATAATAGGACACACTCCAGTATGTCCAGTAGCTGCTATGGAATGTGAAGAAAAGAACCTTTATGCAGTTCAATTCCATCCAGAAGTTATGCATACTCAAGAAGGTACTAAGATGTTAACTAACTTTGTTAAGAATATCTGTAACTGTTCTGGAGATTGGACAATGGATTCTTTCGTTGAAAAGACAATACAAGAAGTTAGAGAAAAAGTTGGAGATGGTAAAGTATTATGTGCATTATCAGGTGGAGTTGACTCATCTGTAGCTGCAGTACTTTTATCAAAAGCCGTAGGTAAGCAATTAACTTGTGTATTTGTTGACCACGGTCTACTTAGAAAAAATGAAGGTGATGAAGTAGAAGCTATATTTGGACCAGAAGGTCAATATGACTTAAACTTTATAAGAGTAAATGCTCAAGAAAGATTCTATGAAGCTCTTGCTGGAGTAGAAGATCCAGAAACTAAAAGAAAAATTATTGGTGAAGAATTTATTAGAGTATTTGAAGAAGAAGCTAAGAAGATTGGTACAGTTGATTTCCTTGTTCAAGGTACAATTTACCCAGATATAATTGAAAGTGGACTTGGAGAATCAGCAGTTATTAAGTCTCACCATAATGTTGGAGGACTTCCTGACCATGTTGATTTTAAAGAAATAATAGAGCCATTAAGATTATTATTTAAGGATGAAGTTAGAAAAGCAGGACTTGAACTAAACATTCCAGAACACTTAGTATTCAGACAACCATTCCCAGGACCAGGACTTGGAATAAGAATAATAGGTGAAGTAACAGCTGAAAAAGTTAGAATAGTTCAAGATGCTGACTATATCTATAGAGAAGAAATAGTTAAAGCAGGAATTGATAAGGAAATAGGACAATACTTTGCTGCATTAACTAATATGAGATCAGTAGGGGTTATGGGAGATGAAAGAACTTATGATTATGCTATAGCTTTAAGAGCTGTAACTACTAGTGATTTCATGACTGCAGAATCAGCAGATCTTCCATGGGAGGTACTTGGAAAGGTAACAACTAGAATAGTAAATGAAGTTAAAGGTGTTAACAGAGTAATGTACGATTGTACAGGAAAACCACCAGCAACTATTGAATTTGAATAATATACATAAAATATAAATTTTAAATCAAACAAAAGAGAACCATTGAAATAATTTCAGGGGTTCTCTTTATTTTTAAATGTAGTATTTTGTTGTAAAAGGTATTATGGTAATAATTGACATGACATATCGTGTGCTTTATAGTATAAATGTGGGAAAAATTAGGTATGAGGTGAGAAAATGGATAAAGATAATAAAGTAATAGATGGAAATGATAATGATGTAGTAGATTCAGTAGAAGAAATCTCACAAAAAAGTATTAGTGATGCTCAGAATGTTAACAGTAGTGATGATTGGAAGGTTGTTCAAAAATCTGAACACAAAGGCTCAAATGTATTAAAGGCGATTGGAATTGTTATAGCTATAGTCATTATTTTAGGTGGAATGGCTTGGAGTGGAATGAAGTTTTATGATTTATCTCAAGCACCGACATATAACAAACCGGAAGGTGAACCTAATCAAGTTGTAGGAAATAATAAAGAAGATTCTGAAGAAGAACCTTCACAAGATGAGAATCACACAATTACTGTTGATGAGCAGAGAATGATAGAAATAAATGAATATGTTCATCATATGGCAAATACTATAATATTAGCTATTGATGGTAAAATAAATGGGACAAAGAAAATTACTATGGAAACTATAGATGAAGCTTTGAGTATGGTAGAAGAAGTTGATTGGTATTTGTATAAAGAAATAAGCAAATGGAAAGAAGGAGACTTCAGTAATGGTGTAGAAGTACATAACTATGTATGGAAAAACCTTGATGGAGAAATTGGAAAAGCAAGTAAATTAGATGAAGCTGCTATAGAAGCTGTAAAAACTAATTTAGGATTATAAGATATAGTGTTAATGAAGAGTTGTTTATTATGAACAGCTCTTTTTTGTTGGATTAATAACTTAATTCTTTTTTACATATAATATATTTAGTAAATAGAGTAAATAGAATTTATAAAATGTAAATCTTTATTTGTATTTATTAGGTAATAAAATATTAGAAAAAAATATTAGGTTTTAATAATTTATGATATAATTAAAATGGTAATTATTCCAGAAAATTTGGAGGTAAAAGAATGAATAAAGGTTTAAGCTTAGATTTATCAAAAGTTCAACCATATGCTAATCTTTCAGAATTAGATATGATGGAAGGTATGGTTAAATATGCTCATGATACAGTTCATGAAAAAACAGGAGCAGGTAACGACTTCTTAGGATGGTTAGACCTACCTGTAAATTATGATAAAGATGAATTTGAAAGAATTAAAGTTGCTGCTGAAAAGATAAAATCAAATTCAGATGTTTTAATAGTTATCGGTATCGGTGGATCATACTTAGGAGCTAGAGCTGCTATAGAAATGTTAACTAACAACTTCTATAACATGTTATCAAGCGATAAGAGAAAGACTCCAAAGGTATTTTTCGTTGGAAATAACATAAGTTCAACATATATAACTGATTTATTTGAAGCAATCGAAGGGTTAGATGTTTCAGTTAACGTTATATCTAAATCAGGTACTACAACTGAACCAGCAATAGCTTTCAGAATGTTCAAAGACTTCATGGAAAAGAAATATGGAGTTAATGGAGCTAAAGAAAGAATATTTGCTACAACTGATAAAGCTAGAGGAGCTTTAAAAGGATTAGCAGATACTATGGGTTACGAAACTTTCGTTGTTCCAGATGACGTAGGTGGAAGATTCTCAGTTTTAACAGCAGTTGGTTTATTACCAATAGCAGTTGCTGGAATTAACATAGATGAAATGATGCAAGGAGCTGCAGATGCTAGAGAAGTATACTCAAACCCATCATTAAAAGAAAACGAATGTTACCAATATGCTGCAATGAGAAATGCTTTATATAATAAAGGTAAGAAAGTTGAAGTTATGGTTAACTATGAACCATGCTTACACTACTTTAACGAATGGTGGAAGCAATTATATGGAGAATCAGAAGGTAAAGACCAAAAGGGTATATTCCCAGCTGCAGTAGATTTCTCAACAGATTTACACTCAATGGGACAATTTATACAAGATGGTACAAGAATAATGTTTGAAACAGTTCTTAATGTAGAGAAAGCTAACAAAGAAATAGTTATAGAAGAAGCAGAAGGAAACGTTGATGGATTAAACTTCTTAGCTGGAAAAACTGTTGACTTCGTTAACAAGCAAGCTTTCAATGGAACATTATTAGCTCACTGTGATGGTGGAGTTCCAAACATGATACTAAACATTCCGGAATTAAGTCCATACTACTTTGGACAAATGGTTTACTTCTTTGAAAAAGCATGCGCTATAAGCGGATATTTACTAGGAGTTAACCCATTCGATCAACCAGGTGTTGAAGCATACAAGAAAAACATGTTTGCTTTACTTGGTAAGCCAGGATACGAAGAATTAAAAGCAGAATTAGAAGCTAGATTAAAATAGTAATCTAAATTCTATTAACAATTAATATAGAAAAATTATAATATTACCCCAGTAGTTTGTGGATAATTATAAACTACTGGGGTTAATTGAAATAAAAGAGGAAAGTTTATGAGGATTATAGTTGATGGAGATGCATGTCCTGGAATTTCAATAATTGAAAGGTGTGCAAAAGATTATAACTTAGAACTAATTGTATATTGTGATATACATCACTATATAGTTTTGGATTATGGTGATGTGAAAATTGTGGATAGTGGATTTCAAAGTGTAGATATGAAGGTATCTAATGAGTGTATGGAAAATGATATTGTAGTTTCTCAAGATTATGGAGTAGCGGCAATATGTCTTGGAAAAAAAGCTCATGTCATAAATCCAAGAGGGACTATTTATACTAATGAGAATATTAGCGGTATGTTAGAGCAAAGACATATCTCGCAAAAAATTAGAAAAGCTGGTGGAAGAACACCTAATGCTAGAAAAAGAACATCAGAAGATGATGAAAGATTGAAGAAAAACTTATTATTTTTAATAAAAAGTAATTTGAAGGAATAATCTGTAGAAATATATCTAAAGGTTATTTCTTTTTTTTATCTCTGATAGACAAATTTCAATTTTTATTGCAACGGATAAGGAGTATAATTAAAAATAGGAAATTATGTTAATTGATGTAAAATAAAATGATGAAATTTGGTGGGGTGAGAAATTTATGAAGGAGTTACTATTAGATTTTGATAATAAAGGGCCTATTTATGTAAATAATGATATAAATATTGAGGCTAATTTAAATATAAAAGATGATATAGAGTATAAATTTATCGAAGGATACAATAAAGTATGGACTCCAATACAAGACTTTTCAGAAAAAAAGATATGTAAATGGACTCCTAAAAATTCTGGAAAGCATATGATTCTTGTCCAAGGAAAGGTTAAAGGATCAACAAAGCCGTATGATTATAGTGCAAGGTTGGAATTCGATATTATTGAAGATAGTAAGTTAATAGAAAATGTAGATATAGATAAAAACAAAGTAACTGTTGGAGACAAAGTTTTAATAAATGTTAAAGGAAGAGAAGAATTACTTTTATATAGATTTTGGCTGAAAAATAAAGATGAGTGGGAAATTTTAAATGATTATTCAACAGATAATAAGTATATATTTACTGCAACTGAACCTGGTAATAAAGAAATATTAGTTGAATGTAAAAAGGTTGATTCAACTAATAATGTAGATGATTATATAAGATTAAAAATAGATGTTAAGGGATTAGAAGTTATAGAAATAACAGATTTTAAGTTGTTATCTCATAAGATGATAGTAAATGAAGAACTTATATTTAAAGTTGAAACTAATCATGAGGAAAATAGACCTTTGCTTTATAAATTTGTAAAGATTAATAAAGAAGGAAAATATACTTGTGTTCAAGATTTTTCATCTAAATCAATAGTGTCATTTAAAGAAGAAGTTGAAGGTGAGTATAAACTATTATGCTATGTAAGAGATATTTTCTCTAATAAGGAGTATGATGATAGAGCGCTTATAGTATATGATGTAATGCCATATGAAAAAATAAAGATAAGAAATTTTAAGGCTGATATAGAGTCACCTCAGGTTACAGGAACAAGAATCAATTTAGAGGCATTAGTAGATGGTGGTAGGGAATTAGTATACAGATATATTATTGAAGGACCTGTTTCAGAAGATAGTGGTTATATAAGAAGTAATAGATATTTGTGGGAACCATCAGAAGAAGGAAAATATAATATTACTTTAAAAGTGAAAGATATTTCTTTTAAAGGTGATTATGAAAGCATAAATTCTATTGGATATCAAGTAGATAAAAAAGGAGATAGACCAGTACGTATAGTTGAAGTTAAGTGTGATAAAGGAAGAGCAGCGCTTGTTAATCAACCATTTAATATAAATGTTAAATGTGAAGGTGGATGCAAGGCTCTTTATAAATTTATAGTATATAAAGATGGAATCCAAAAAGAAGAAATGGATTATATTAAAAATAATTGGATTAATTTCGTTCCAAAAGAAAAGGGAGAATATGAAGTAGAAGTTAGGGTAAAAGATTTATATTCTATTAAAGATTTTGATTCTTCTACATCTATATATATAAAGTGTAATGATTATATTCCAGCTAATATTGATTATGTATTAACTAATAATAAAGAAATATATTTAGTTAATGATACTATAGAAATGGAGGCTATAATACAGAACACAACAGATACCGTAGTAAGGTTTGTAACTAAGATTAATGGACAAGATGTCGAAGATACAGGATATGTTGAAAATAAAGCTATTAGAGTAAAACCAAAGTGTCCAGGTAAGTATGCCTTTAGTATTTATGCTAAAAATATTAAATCTACTGAAGAATATGATTCTAAAAGAGAAGTAATAATTTATGTTAAAGATGTAATGCCTGTAAATTCCACAAAGGTTGTAGCTAACAAAAAAGAAATTAAGGTTGGGGAAGAAGTTACATTTGAAGTAACTAGTAAAGGTGGAAAAAATGTGTGTTATGAATTTTACATGATGAAGGAAAATAATTGGGTTTTAGTTCAGGAATATAGTAAGAAGAATTACTATACATTTTTACCATTTTCAAAAGGGCAATATAGACTTTTAGTATTAAGTAAGAGTTTTTATAAGAAGGTAAACTATGAAGATTATGAGAGTATAACATTTAATATAGTATAAAAATGGGGCTGTCTCTGAAATGATTTTTAAAATCATTTCAGTAGACGGTCTTTTTATTTTTTATTCATATATTTATATGAAATTATTTCTAAATGAACAAGTTTTTTGACACGACAAATAGGAGGTTATAAGCCTCCTATTCTCTGTAAAAATATACCTTTACGCTATTTTCTTTTCATGCAATAATATACCATTTCT